>NZ_JBHWGV010000123.1:0-11337 GCF_042732955.1 Kitasatospora sp. NPDC059747
CCGGCATCACCGAGACGTCGAAGGCGAAGAACAGGCCCGCCATCAGGCCCATCGCGATGGTCGCCGCCACCAGCACGGGCCCGGCGGCCTTGCCCCGGGCGGCGGCGGGGGCGGCGGGGGCGCCGTAGGCGGCGTGGAAGGTGGAGGGTGGTGCGGTCTGGTCGGAGCGCATCAGGGGCTTCCTTCGGGTTCACCCGGTCCCCGCGGGCGCGGGGACTCTCACGGGCGGTGCTACGGAAAGCAGTTCGGGGGGCGGCGGGAGGAGCGGCGGGCCGCCGGCACTCCGGTGCGCGGGCTCGGGGCTCCCATTCAGACCTCCCACACGCCGGCCGCCGCCGCCTCGCGGGCGAAGTCGGCGAAGTCCCTCGGCTCCCGGCCCAGCGCCCGGCGCACCCCGTCCGCGGTGTGGGCGTTGCGGCCGTCCAGGATCATCGAGAACAGCTCCGCGAAGTCCCCCGGCAGGCCCTCCCGCGCCAGGACCGCCCGGTACTCCTCGACCGACACCGGCACGAACCGCACCTCCCGGCCCGTCGCCCGCGACAACTCCGCCGCCACGTCCGCGTACGAGAGCAGCCGGGGGCCCGTCAGCTCGTACACCTCGCCGTCGTGCCCGTCCTCGGTGAGCGCCGCGACCACCACGTCCGCGATGTCGTCCGCGTCCACGAACGGCTCGGCCGCGTCGCCCACCGGCAGCGCCAGCTCACCGGCGCGCACCGGGTCGAGGAAGAAGCTCTCGCTGAAGTTCTGGTCGAACCACGCGCAGCACACCACCGTCCAGCGGGCGCCGGCCTCCATCACGGCCTTCTCCCCCGCCTCGGCCGCCTCCTCGCCGCGGCCCGACAGGAGCACCAGCTTCGCCACGCCCCGGCGGGCCGCGAGCCGGGCGAAGGCGCCCACCGACTCGACCGCGCCCGGGAAGGCGAGGTCCGGGTAGTAGGTGAGGTAGGCCGCGCCGACGCCCTCCAGCGCCGCTTCCCACGTCGTCTCGTCGTTCCAGTCGAACGGCACGTCGGCGGCGCGCGAGCCGATCCGGACGGTCCGGCCGCGGGCGGCCAGCCGGTCCGCGACGCGCCGGCCGGTCTTGCCGGTGCCGCCGACCACCAGGACCGTCGAGCGGTCGTCCTGGGCGGCCCGGGCGGTCTGCGCGCCCTCGGCGGTCTGGATGCTGTTGCGGTTGCCTGCGTTCTGCGAGTTCGTCGTCATGGCATCCAGTCAAATCCACTCCGGGACGACGAACCATGGCCACCAGGCTCAGGTGCATGTCCACGCGTCTAGACCCGTCTCCGGGGCCCGCACTCCGGGCTCCCGGGGCCCGCACTCGATGAGAACACGGTGCGTAGCGGCGCGACTACTACTCTCCACCCGGCTTCGAGCGGGCCTTGAGCGGCCGTCGAGGCGCGCGGCGACAGGACGGCAGGACGCCAGGACAGGAAGACAGGAGGACGGGAGGGCACGCGAACGGCGGGGCGCGGCCGGTGCTGCCCGGCTGCGCCCCGCCGTTGACGGGGGGTGCTCCTACGGTGCCGCTACTTCACGAAGCTCTCCACGACCTTCGGCGGCCAGACGCCTACCTTGAGGGCGCCCATCGAGTAGGCGCGCGAGACCAGGGCCGCGCGGTTCGGCACGCGCAACTTCCGCAGCAGGCAGGTGACGTGGTACTCGACGCCCTGGCGGCTGAGGTAGAGCCGGGCGGCGAGCGGGACGGTGGAGACGCCGGCCGCGATGCCCTCCAGGATCCGGGCGTCGATCTCGCTGAGCAGCTTCTTGCGGCCGGCGACGACCTCGGACTCGGCCGCCTCGCCGTCGCGGTTGGGCATCATCACCATGATCGACGACTCGTCGGGCAGGCCGCCGCGGACCATCACGGCGGTGAGCGGGACGGTGAACGTCTCCTCGTCCGGGCCTATCGCTATGACGTCGGTGGCGAAGCGGTCCCGGCGGCCCTCGATGAGTCCGGAGAACTGGCGCAGCAGCGGCTGCTGGACGCTCGGGTGGACGAGCTCGCTGAACGTCCGGCCGCAGAGCTCGGACGAGGAGCGTCCGAACTGCCAGAAGAAGGCCTCGTTGGCCTGCCGGATGGTGAGGGTGCGGTCGAGCTGGGCCATGTTGAGGCCGGCCTGATCGGTGACGGTGCGGGTTTGCGGCGCCGCGTCGTGACCTGGCTCTCGATCGCACACGATGGTCCGAGCGGTATCGGCCAGGGCGGAAGAGGAGATGACCACGGCAGTCGGATCCCTTCGGGGCGCGTGTGCGGTGCTGATTTCCGCGGGAAATCCCGGCCATTTCTTTCGGGCCGGGTCGGCTCGAACGGCCTGATTCGCGGTGAACTCTGCTTCGACTCTAGGGACCGCCGATCCGGCAGGTCAACGGCGCCCGGGCTGGTCCGGTCCAATTCTGTGGGCGTACGGCCGGTGGTTCGGTGTGGGGTCGGGGGGTTCGGCCGGTCGTTCGGTACGGTGCACATCCTTGCAGGTCAGGGCAGGTTCGGTAGGGTTCGGTCACGGTTCGGCGAGCATGAGTTCGATTCTGTGGCGGCAGGTCGAACGGGTTTTCCGGCGCGGCCGCCGGGATCAAACACGAACAACGGGTTCGGCCTCGCACAGAACCGTCACAAGTTCCCGGCGGCCGGAAATTCCGAGCTTGCGATAGGAATTCGTCAAATGTTTCTCCACGGCCCGCGCGCTCACCCGCAATTCGGCCGCGATCTCCTGGTTCGTCAGACCGTGCCCGACGAGGTCCGCGACCCGGCGCTCGGACGGCGTCAGCACGACGTCCACCGGCACCCCGGCCTCCCGGCCCGGCGCGGTTCCGGCCCACTCCTCGGACCAGCCGGCGCCGCACGCGGCGGCCAGCCGGGCCGCCTCCCTGCGCACCGCCGCCGCCTCGGCCCCGCCGCCGAGCCGCCGGCCCAGATCGCGCAGCGCGCGGGCGCGTTCGAGCTCGTCGGCCGAGCGCCGCAGCACCTCGACCGACTCCCGCAGCAGGTCGACGGCCCGCGCGCCGCCGGCCAGGGCGGCCTGGAGCCGCAGCGCGCGACCCAGCGCCGCCGGGGCTCCCCACGCCTCCGCGCGGGCCAGCTCCTCGGTGATCAGCGCGCGGGCGGCGAAGGCGTCGCCGAGCTGGCGGGCCAGGCCGACCGCCCACGGGCGCCACGGGAAGAGCACCGGGTTGCGCCAGCCGGCGGACTCCAGTTCGCGGCCGCAGGCGAGGACGGTGTCCAGGGCGGCGGAAGGGTCGCCGCGGTGAGCCTGCTGACGGGCGCGCAGCAGTCCGAGCATCGCCGCGGGGGCCGCGCCCGTGGGCCAGCGCCGGTCCGCGTCGGCCAGGACCTTGGCGCCGAGCGGCAGGTCACGGGCCGCGAGCGCGACCGCGGCGAGGGCCGCCGTGGCGAGGCCGTCGCCCTCGGGCCCGCCGGCCTCGGCGCGCAGGCGGGCGCGTTCGGCCTGCTCCCGCGCGAGACCGAGCCGGCCGCGGGCCAGGTGGACGAGGGCCTGCTCGGCGTGGCCCGGCGCGGAGTCATCGGCCGGGCCGCCCGGGTGCCGCCCCCGTTCGCCCGCCGAGAGCCAGGACTCCAGCGCACCCGGGGCGTCCGCGCCGACCAGCGTGGTCACCAGCAGCGGCACGACGGAGTGCGGGCTGCGGACGGTGGCCGGCTCCCGTTCGAGGATCCGCTCGGCCAGCCCGGCCAGTTCGGCGGCCGGGCGGCCCGCACCGAGCGTGGCCGCGTGCAGCAGGACGGCCAGCAGCTCGCGCTCGCCGCGCGAGCACACCGCCGGTTCCATGACGCCGAGCCGGCCGATGGAGTCGGCGAGCCGGGCGGGGTCGCGGCAGTCCGCGTGGCGCAGCCGGGCCTCCAGGCGCAGCGCGGCCTCGCGGGCGGCGCCGTCGAGGGTGTCCGGGTCGCCGAGTTCGCACGCGACCCGGCGCAGCAGGGCGGCGGAGGTCGGGCTCGCGGCGCGCAGGAAGTTGGCCGGCAGCTGGAGCGCGGCGGCGGCACGCTCGCGGGCGGTGGCGAGCAGCGGGATCGCCTGGGCGATGTGCCGCTCGCACGCCGCCCGGTCGAACGACCGCTCGGCGACGGCCAGTTCGACCAGCAGGCGGGCGCGCTCGGGATCGCCGTCGGGGACGTCCAGCAGGGCGCGGCGCAGGTAGCGGGCGGCCGGCGCGGGTTCGCCGCGGCGCAGCGCGGTGTCGGCGGCGCCGCGCAGGACGGCGCCCGACCACGGGTGCCGGGAGGCCGCGACGGCCATCAGCTGGGCCGCGACCTCCTCGGCCGGGCGCCCCGCGTCGTACAGCACGGCGGCGGCGCCCTCGTGGCGGCGCTGGCGCTCGCCGGCACTCATCGAGGCCTCGACGGCGTCCCGGACGACGGGGTGGACGAAGGCGGCGCGGTGCGGGTCGGGCAGCAGGCCGAGGTGGTGCAGGGCGCGCAGGGCGGCGGCGCAGCCGACGGGGTCCAGGCCGGCGAGGCGCCCGGCGGGCGCGGTGTCGCCGGGCTCGCCGAGGGTGGCGATCGCGGCGGCGAGGTCGCGCACGGGCGCGCTCTGGGTGCGCAGGCACGTCACGATCCGGTCGCGCAGGCGCCCGGGGCGCAGGGTGCGGGCGGTCTCGGCGTGGGCGGCGGTCGGGCGGGCCGTGGTGGCGGCGATGACGTCGAGCAGGGAGACCAGGAAGAGCGGGTTGCCGGCGGCGGCCCGGTGGCAGGCGTCGGCGAACTCGGTGTCGATGCCGGCGGGTTCCGTTCTGCCGGGGTCCACGGTCTCCGGATCGGCGGTCTGCGGACGGGCCGTCTGCGGGTGGCCCGGGTCGGTGAAGCGGTCGCGGATCAGGGCCCGGGTGGCGGTGGGCGACAGCGCCGTCAGTCGCAGCTCGCGGGCGGTGTCGGCGACCTCGCGGACCAGCGGGTGCCACGAGCCCTGGTCGCCGTCGCGCAGCGTGCACACCACGACCACGCGCAGGCCGTCGAGACGGGCGGTGAGGTGGGCGAGCCAGCGCAGCGACGGGCCGTCGGCCCACTGGAGGTCGTCGACGAGCAGCAACAGGGGTGCGTCGGCGCTCAGTTCGGCGAGCAGGCGGCGCAGGTCGGCGAGGACGGCACCGGTCGGCTCGGCGCCGGCGGGATCCGTCGCGGTGTCCGTCGCGTCCGGGGTGTCCAGGGTGTCCGGGGTGTCCGGGGTGTCCGGGGTGTCCAGGGTGTCCAGGGCGTCCGGGACGAAGTCGCCGAGGACGGCACGCGCCGCTCCGGCGCGCGCGAGCCACCGCTCCCGGGCGTCGGCGGGCAGAACGGTGAGGAGGCTGTCGAACAACTGGCGCACGACACCGAACGCGAAGTCCTGCTCCATCGGGGCGGCGTCGGCCCGCAGGACCCGCACGCGCAGACCGTCGGCCAGACCGGGCAGGGCGCGCAGTAAGGCCGAGCGTCCGATGCCGAACGGACCGGTGAGCAGCAGGTGCGACGAGCGGCCCCCGTCGGCGTCGCACAGGGCCCGGCGTACCGCGGCGAGTTCGGTGTCCCGGTCGTGGAGCATCGTTCAGTGTCCTTCCATGGCACGGACCAGCGCCCGCAGTTCGGGGCGGCCGTGGATGCCGAGCTTGAGGTAGGCCCGTTTGAGCCGGAGTTCGACGGCGCGGCTGGAGACGGCCAGCAGCGCGGCGATGTCCCGGTTGCTGCGGCCCCGGCCCGCCAGTTCGGCGGTGTGCCGCTCGGTGGGCGTGAGGCTCTCCCAGCGCGGGTCCGCGGGGTGGACGACGCGGTGGTCCAGGGTCCCGGCCAGGTCGCGGGCGCGAGCGGCCATCGGGCCGGCCGGATGCCGGGCCGTCAGCACGCACAGCTCGGCGAGGGAGCGCTCGGCGGCGTGCCGGGGGGCCGCCCCGGGGGGCGGGATCGGGGGGCTGTGGGCGCGCGGCCCGCCGGAGCCGGGGCGCGGGGGGGCGGGGCCCCCCCCGCGGCGCCCCCCGCGGGGGGGGTGTGGGGCGCGCGCCCCCACGTAGCCGGGGCCGGCCGGGCCGCTGCGCAGCGCGCCCGTGGCGGCCGAGCGGATCCCGGCGAGCCGGCCGGGCCGGTCCGCCACCCGCTGGGCGCTGAGCTCGGCCCAGCCGATCGCGATCGGCGCGCCCCAGCGGCGGGCGAGCCGCAGCTCCTGCTCGCTCAGGCGGACGGCCTCGTCCGGATCGCCCAGGGCGTGGTGGGCCAGCGCCGCGACCGAACGCCACGGGAGCAGCGCCGGGTTGAGCCGGTGCCGGCTGAGCAGGCGCCGGCCGCACTCCCGCAGGAGCTCGGCGGCCTCCGCCGGGCGGCCCGAACCGAGCGCGACGGTGGCCCGTGCGAACAGCAGGTGCGCCCAGTGCTCGCTCGCCTCGGCGCCCGCGGGCAGCGGGGCCACGACCCGTTCGCGGGCACGCTCGCAACGGCCGCTCTCGAGGTCGACGAGGATCCCGACGGCCCGCAGGTACGGCGCGACGGCGTCGGGCCGGCCGAGCAGGCGCAGCGCCCGCTCGCCCTCGGCGACGTCACGGTCCGCGGGCTCCAACCGGCCGCGCCGCAGGTTGAGTTCGGCGCGCAGCGCGAGCACGTGCGGGGCGGCCAGCCGCAGCCGGTTCCCGGACAGGCCGCGCAGCAGACGGTCCAGGCCCGCCTGCGCCTCGTCGTTGGCATCGGCGAGGCACAGCGTCCGGCAGGCGGCGAGCCACGGCTGGACGAGCGGACCGTCGAAGGCGTCGTCCCCCGGGGAGCCGGCCGCGGCGAGGGCCGTCCGGGCCAGCGCACCGGCCAGGTCGAGCCGACGGCCACCGACGGCGAGCTGCCAGGCCCGGACCGCCGCCTGCGCGGGGACCGTCGGGCACGGCGGCAGCTGCGGCAACTCGGGCAGCGGCAGGGCGGACTCACCGTCATCGGCCGGGTCGGCGCACCAGAAGAGCGCGAGCAGCTCGTCGTGGTACGGCTCCTCCGGCCGGGGCAGCGTCTCGGCGACGGCCCGCCGCACGACGGTGGCCGCACCCCCGGTGAGCCCGAGGTCGGCGGCGCGGACGCGCAGGGCGGAGGTGGGGGTGGGGGTGGTCGGGGTGGTGAGCGCCGAATACGGGCCGGCCTCGGCGGCAGCCGCGTACGAACCCGCGGCAGAACCAGGGCAGGCGGGCAAGCCCGGGTAGGTGGCGCGCGGCGGCAGAGCGGCGAGCTCCGAACACGGGCCCACCTCGGCGGCAGCCGCGAACGAACCCGCCGCAGCACCAGGGCAGACGGGCGAGCCCGGGTACGCGGCACGCGACGGCAGAGCGGCGAGCTCCGAACACGGGCCCACCTCGGCGGCAGCCGCGTACGAACCCGCCGCAGAACCAGGGCAAGCGGGCGAGCCCGGGTAGGTGGCACGCGGCGGCAGAGCGGCGAGCTCCGAACACGGGCCCACCTCGGCGGCAGCCGCGTACGAACCCGCGGCAGAACCAGGGCAGGCGGGCGAATCCGGGTACGCGGCACGCGGCGGCAGAGCGGCGAGCTCCGAATACGGGCCCACCTCGGCGGCAGCCGCGAACGAACCCGCGGCGGCATCGGCGGCAGCGAGGTACGAACCCGCGGCGGGGCCGGCGGTGGCGGGGCGGCGGAGGATCGCGTCGAGGGTGTGGTCGCCGGCTTCGGGTTCGGCGATCAGGTGGGTGGCGGCGAGTTCGAGGGTGAGGCGGGCGTGTTCGGCGGGTGCGGGGCGTTCGGCGAGGGCGCGGCCGAGCAGGGCGGCGGCGTGCCGCTGGTTCTGCCGCTGGGCGGCGGCCTCGGCGGCGGTCTGCAGGGCCCGGACGGCCCAGGGGCGGCCGGCGGGGGCCGCGCCGAGCAGCAGGGCGGCCACCGCGAGGTCGTCGGCGGCGGCCCGGTGGGCCAGTTCCGCGGCCCGGGTGTGCAGGTCGGCGCGCTCGGCCGCGGTGGCGGCGGCCAGGACGCGGGAGCGCAGCGCCGGGACGAGCAGCGGTTCGACGCCGGGGCCGGCGATGACGCCGGGCAGTTCGGCGAGGACGGCGCGCAGCCGGGCCTCGTTCAGGGTGTCGAGGCCCGCGAGGAGGCAGGTCAGCGGGAAGTCGAGCAGGTCGCCGCAGACGGCCAGTGCCCGCACCACGGCCACCATCTCGTCGCTGTGCCCGCGCAGGGCGCGCATCAGGTGGTCGCCGGTCACGGTGCCGCCGAGGGCGGCGAGTTCGGGCACGCGGGCGAGGACGGGGCGGTGGCCGTCGCCGGCGAACCGCCGCAGGATGTCGTCGAGGACCTCGGGGTGTCCGGCGGAGATCCGGCCCGCCGCCGTGGCGAACCCCTCCTCCCCCGGGCCGCCGCAGGCCCGCAGCACGGCGCCCGCGACGTCGGTGCCGTCCAGGGGCCCGAGGGCGAGCCGGTGGACGGCGGCCGCGCCGGAGGTCCCGGCCAGCAGGTCGTACCAGTCGGGGTCGGGCGTTCCGAGGCGGCTGCCGCCGCACAGCAGCACGAGCGGGACGCCGGCCCAGCGCCGGGAGAGCGCACCCAGCCAGTGCAGGGACCGCGCGTCGAGCCACTGGGCGTCTTCCAGTGCGAGGACGGTCGGCCGGCTCCTGGCGGCGCGCAGTAACTCGGCGAGGCCGGAGAGGGGACCGTCGAGGCGGTGGTCGAGCGGCCCGTCGAGGGAGCCGAGCCACTGGGCGACGGCCCCGAGGGCCGGCCCCGACTCGGCGTGGGCGGCGCGGGCCCGCAGGACCCGCAGCCCGGCCCGCTCGGCTCGGGTGGCCCCCCACCGGACCAGCGCGTTCTGTCCGTAACCGAGCGCACCGGTGACGGCCACGACGACCGGGCGGGCGCCGGCGGTGGCCGGGGCGCCGGCAGTGGCCGGGGCAAAGGCAGCGTCGAGGACGGAGGCGAGGGCGGCACGCTCGCGCTGCCGCGCCCGTGGCGGGCTCGCGTCCGACGAAACCATGGGCGCTGATCGGGCACCGGGGTGCGCCGGGTCGAGCGCGTGCTGCCCTCCCGGCGCCGGGAGAGCGGCCCCGGTTCTCGCCGACCCCTCGTCGACGTGCGCGCCTTCAGCGGCATCGGTCTCGATCGGAGGCGCGCCGTGGGTGGGCGGCAGCCCGGGACCGTCCGGGGCCTCGGGCCTGGTCGGCCGGGCCGTCGACGGGATCTCCGTGGGGTTGCGAGTCTCGCCCCACGGGCTCACAGGAACGTCGTTCATCCAGTTCACCCGGGTCTCGGGCTCCCTTGCCGTGTGAGGTGCGCCGGATCGGCGCGGGGTGGAGGTGGTGGTCGTCAGCCGGTCGGCCCGCCGGCCGGGGGCGGTTCCTCGGCGGCCCGGACGGCGCCGCGGCGGGCACCGTCGAGGGCGGGTGCGAGGCCGTCCCGGCGGGTGACGCCGAGTTTGCGGTAGACGCTGGTCAGGTGGGACTCGACGGTGCGCACGGTGACGAAGAGGGTGCGCGCGATCTGCCGGTTGCTCGCGCCGTCGACGGCGAGGCCGGCGACCCTGAGTTCGGCGCCGGTGAGCAGGTCGGCGGCGGAGGTGGCGACCTCGGGCATCCGGCCGCCGGCGGTGATCAGCAGGCGGCGGGCGGCCCTGGCGAGGGCGAGGGCGCCGCAGCCGCCGGCGAGGGCGGTGGCGGTCCGCAGGTGTTCGCGGGCGCCGGCCGGGTCGCCGGCGAGGAGGAGCGCGCGGCCGAGGCCGAACTCGGCGCGGGCGTGTTCGGCCCGGGCCGGTGAGGCGGCGAGCAGGTGGACGGCCTCGGCGAGGCGGTCGAGGCCGGCCCGGCCGGGGGTCACGGCGCCGGAGGCGAGGGCGGCGAGGCCGAGGGCGCGGGCGGTGCCCCAGCGGGCGGCCAGGTCGGCGCCGTACTCGGCGAGGACCCGGCCCTCGGTCGGGCGCCGGACGGCGGCGAGGACCAGGCAGGAGTCCGCCCACCAGGGGGCGAAGACGGGGTTCGCGACGCCCGCGTCGTACTGGACGCGGCCGCAGGCGCGCAGCAGGTGGAGGGCCGCGTCGGCGTCGCCGTGGGCCCAGCGGGCGCGGCCGCGGGCGAGCAGGAAGAGCTGTTCCTCCAGGCCGGTGCCGCCGGCTTCGGAGCGGTCGGCGTCGGCGAGGAGCGCTTCCGCGCGGTGGGCTTCGCCGCGGTCGACGAGGACGGCGGCGAGGACGGCCCGGGGGGCCGTCAGACAGGCGTCGGAGCCGGCCGCGCCGAAGTCCTCGATGGCGGCGCGGACGGTCGCCTCGGCTTCGGCGACGGCGCCGGCCCGGTGCAGCACGAGGGCGCGGCCGGTGCGGGCGAGGGTGCGGGACCACGGGCCGGCGCCGCGCACGGCGCGGTCGAGGGCGGCGGTCGCGGCGTCCGTCTCGTCGGCGAGGGCGAGGGCGGCCGCGGCGGTGATCAGCGGCCAGCCGGGGCAGGACGGGCCGGCGGCGGCGACGGCGCGGCGGGCGGCCGCGACGGCGAGTTCGCGCGAGTGCCCGGCGAGGGCGGCGCGCAGGGCGGCGAGGGCCTGCTCCTGGACGTTGGCGGTGTCGTCGCGGGCCACGGTGAACGCGGTGGCGCGGGGCACGGGGACGGTGGCGACGGCCGACGCCCGGCCGCGGCCGGTGACGAGCAGGGCGGTGCGGACCTGCCAGCGCAGGCGGGGGCCCCAGTCGCCGTCCGGTCCGTCGAGGGCGCGTTCGAGGGCCTCGGCGAGTTCGGCGCGGTGGGTCGGCGCGAGCGGCACGGCGAGGCAGGCCATGGCGCACTCGACGGCGATCCGGGCCCGGTCGGCGGGGTCGGCGGCGAGGGCGAGGGCGGCGCGGAACATCGGGACGGCGGCGAGCGGGTCGGTCTGGGCGAGGGCGACGGCCAGGCGCAGGCGCAGCCGGTCGTCCTCGGGGGTGGTGTCCAGGGCGCGGTGCAGGTAGCCGGCGGCGAGGGCGAAGGCGCCGCGCTGCTCGGCGGCGGTGGCGGCGTCGCACAGGACGGCGGCCATCCACGGCTGCGGGATGCCGGGGACCTCCATCAGGTGCCGGGCGACCTGTTCGGCCGGGCGGCCCGCGTCGCTGAGCAACAGGGCGGCCCTGGCGTGCAGTTCGGCGGTCCGGCGGCCGTCGCCGGGGGCGAGGAGGGCGGTGCGCGCGGCCGGGTGGACGTCGCCGCCGGCGGTGAGCGCGCCGCATTCCCCGAGCATCGCGACGGTCTCGTCGGCGCGGGGGCCGGGCACGCCGGCGAGGGCGGCGACGAGGTCGGTGCGGGCGGTGCCGAGCACCGCGACGGCGGCCGCGGCGGCGCGGACGGTCGCGCCTGAGGCTGACACTGAGTGCCCACACCGTCGCCCCGCGAGCGACCAACCGAGTGTCTCGCCCGGGTTGTGTGTGGAGCGCGCGC
>NZ_JBHWGV010000123.1:11347-27082 GCF_042732955.1 Kitasatospora sp. NPDC059747
GTGCGGGGGCGCGCGCGCGCCGCCCGCGGGCGCGGCGGCGCGGGGGCGCGCGCGGGGGGGGGGGGGGGCGGGGGGCGGCCCCCCCCCCCCGGGGGCGAGGGTGCGGGCGCCGAGTTCGGCGACGCGGTCGGCGCCGACGCCGTCCGGTCCGTGGCCGAGGGCGCCCAGTTCGTCGAGGACGTGGAGCGTGGTGCGCGGGTTGCCGCCGCACACCTCGGCGAGGCGGTCGACGAAGGCGGGTTCGACCGGGGCGGGCGACCACCGGCCGACGAGCCCGGCGACGGCGGCGCGGTCGAGCGGGGCGAGCGGCAGTGGGCTGACGAACGGGTCCGCGGTGAGGTCGAGCCAGGCCGCGGGGGCGGCCGGGCGGGCGCCGTCGCGGCGGGAGAGGGCGACGAGCAGCGGGAGTCCTGCCGAGCGCCGGAGCAGGAAGTCCAGCCAGCGCAGGGTGTGTTCGTCGCAGGCCTCGGCGTCGTCGAGGGCGAGGACGAGCGGACGGTCCGTCATGAGGCGGGCCGCGGCGCGGTAGAGGGCGTGGAAGACGGGGCAGGCCTCCGCGGGGTCGAAGGAGCGCGTGTGCCGCGGCCGGGGCAGGTGTGCGGCCAGTGCCGCGCCGCCCGATGCCTCGTCACCTGATGTCACGCCTGATGCCGCGTCCGGTGATGTCGCGCCTGATGTCGCGTCCGGTGTCACGCCGCTCTCGGCGAAGAGGGCGCGCAGGCCCGAGTAGCCCGTGCCGTCCGGCCGTTCGCCGTGCAGGACGAGCGCGCCGTGCCGGGCGGATTCCGCCCGCAGCTCCGCGAGCAGCCGGGTTTTCCCGATTCCGGCCGGGCCGGTGAGGACGACGCAGCCGGCGTTCCCGCGGCGGCCGGCCCCTGCGTGTCCGGAAAGCGTCGCCAGTTCACCTGCGCGACCGAGAATGTTCCCCTGGTCGGGAATTCCTGCCGTAGGCAGCACGGAACCTTCACCCCCCAAGCGCGGACGATTCCGCTATTCCGACACCACGCCCGGACCGCAGGACAATTGCGGTTGACAGGTGCAACAGTACCCCGGGCCATACGATCAAATATGTATGGGACCCGTCAAGAACAGCACGGGTGCCCGAACGATTTCCGGCCGTCGCGACCCCGCCGCGAGGCCGTCGCGCCGTCCGGGCCGGTGGCCGCCCTCCCCGTCGCGGCGCGCGGCCGGATCCCCCAAGGAATGTTGAACCTCCCGTTGGTTTGTCTTTACCGCCGGGCCGCGGTCCAAACCCGCGCACACCAGGACGATCGGCCCCGGCCCCGGGCCGGCCCCGGCCAGGACTAAGGAATTCCCGGCGCGGGGCGTGAGACCAAGGTGGGGTGCACCCCCAGCCGTCCCGCCCCGAGGGAGTCCGATGACCGCCCCGCAGCGTCCGATCCTGTTCGTCAGCCTGCCGGAGAGCGGACTGCTCAACCCGCTGCTGGTGCTGGCCGGTGAGCTGGCCCGCCGGGGCGTGCCGGACCTCTGGTTCGCCACCGACGAGCCCCGGCGCGCCGACGTGCTGGCCCTCGCCGACGGGTCGGCGGTGGAGTTCGCCTCGCTCGGCGAGGTGTTCTCCGAGCTGTCGGCCGTCAGCTGGAGCGACGAGGTCTACCGCGAGGTGACCCAGCCGGACCGCTTCCGCGCCCACCGGGCCGTCATCCACCAGTCCTACCGGCCCGATCTGCAGGCCGAGAAATACCGCCGGCTCGCGGCCGTGGTGGACAAGTGCAATCCGGCCCTGATGGTCATCGACTGCGTCAGCTCCTTCGCCGTCGACCTCGCCCTGACCCGGGGCATTCCGTTCGTGCTCAGCGTACCGTTCCTGCCGAGCAATGTACTCACCTCGCACAGCCCATTCGGCAGCTCGTACACGCCCAAGGATTTCCCCGTCCCGCATTCCGGCCTGCCGTACCCGATGGGTTTCGGCCAGCGCCTGGCCAACCGGCTGTTCAAGCTGCGCACGCTCGCGCTCTTCTTCAACCCGGCCATGGGGAAGGTGCTTTCCGAGGACGCCCGGCTGCGCAAGGAACTCGGGCTTCCCAAGCCCAGCCCGATGACCCGGATCGACCGGGCCGAAATGGTGCTGTGCAATTCCGTGCGGGAGCTCGACTACCCGTTCGAGATGCCGGGGAAGGTCAAGCTGGTCGGGGCGATGGTGCCGCCGCTGCCGGAGTCCACGCGGGCCGCGGACGACACCGGAGTCATGGACTGGCTCGACGCGCAGTCCTCGGTGGTCTACATGGGCTTCGGCACCATCACCCGGCTGACCCGGCCCCAGGTGGCCGCGCTCGTCGAGGTGGCGCGCCGCCTGGACGGGCGCCACCAGGTGCTGTGGCGGCTGCCCGCCGAGCAGCAGCACCTGCTGCCGCCGAAGGAGCAACTCCCGGACAACCTGCGGATCGAGAGCTGGCTGCCGTCGCAGCTGGACGTGCTGGCCCACCCCAAGGTCGGGGTGTTCTTCACCCACGGCGGCGGCAACGGCTTCCACGAGGGCGTGTACTTCGGCAAGCCGCTGGTGGTGCGCCCGCTGTGGGTGGACTGCTACGACCAGGCCGTGCGCGGCCGGGACTTCGGGATCAGCCTGACCCTGGACCGGCCGCAGGACATCGACCCGGCCGACGTCGTCGACAAGCTCACCCGCGTCCTCGGCGACGGCTCCTTCCGCGAGCGCGCCGAGCGCATCGGCGCCCTGCAGCGCGCCGCCGGCGGCCGCACCACCGCGGCCGACCTGCTGCTCGCCCTGCCCGCCCTCGCCTGACCCTTCCCCCCCGGCGACACCCCCTTCGACCAACGCACCGAGCGAGGACCCTTTCATGCCCTTCACCATCCCCGTGTCCCGGCCCAGCCTGGACGGGCGCGAGCTGGAGTACGTCACGAGCACGATCGGCGACGGCTGGATCTCCTCCCAGGGCCCGTACGTCCGGCGCTTCGAGCGGGCCTTCGCCGACTACAACGGCTCCGCCCACGGCGTGGCCTGTTCCTCCGGCACCGCGGCGCTCACCCTGGCGCTGCGCGCCCTCGGCGTGGGCCCCGGCGACGAGGTGATCGTCCCCGAGTTCACGATGATCGCCACCGCCTGGGCCGTCACCTACACCGGCGCGACCCCGGTGTTCGTCGACTGCGCGGACGACCTGAACATCGACGTCACGCGGATCGAGGAGAAGATCACCCCGCGCACCAAGGCGATCATGCCGGTGCACGTCTACGGCCGGCGCTGCGACATGGCGGCCGTCATGGACATCGCGCACCAGTACAACCTGCGCGTCGTCGAGGACTCGGCCGAGGCCCACGGCATCCGCCCCACCGGCGACATCGCGTGCTTCTCGCTGTTCGCCAACAAGATCATCACGGCCGGCGAGGGCGGCATCTGCCTCACCGACGACCCCCGCCTGGCTGCCCAGCTGGACCACCTGCGCGCCATGGCCTTCACCACCGACCACAGCTTCGTCCACAAGAAGCTCGCCTACAACTTCCGCATGACGGCCATGCAGGCCGCCGTCGCCCTCGCCCAGACCGAGCGCCTCGACGCGATCCTCGCCACCCGCCGCGAGATCGAGCAGCGCTACGACCAGGGCCTCAAGGACGTCCCCGGGATCACCCTCATGCCGCCCCGCGACGTGCTGTGGATGTACGACGTGCGGGCCGAACGCCGCGCCGAGCTGCGCGAGTTCCTCGCCGCCGAGGGGATCGAGACCCGGCTGTTCTTCCAGCCGATGAGCCGTCAGCCCGGCTACCTCGACCCGGCCTGGCCCGGCCTCAACGCGGCCCGCTTCGCCGCCGACGGCCTCTACCTGCCCACCTACACCGACCTGACCCCCGCCGACCAGGACCGCGTGATCGGCGCGGTCCGCGCGTTCTACGGCGCGTCCTGAACCGGCCCGCCGGAGGAGACCCGAACCCATGACGCCCGACACTGCGACACCCGGCACCGTGCCTCCCGACACCGTGCCCACCGACAACGTGACGTCCGGCGGCACGACGGGCGCCGAACCGCCGGTGGTCGACTTCCCGCTGCGCGTGCCCGGCGAGTCCTTCCCCCCGCCGCGCTACCAGGGCTACCGGGACCGGCAGGGCCTGGTGGTCTCCTACCTGCCGAACGGCCGCAAGGTCTGGCTGGTCACCCGGCACGAGGACGTGCGTTCCGTCCTCACCAACAAGAAGATCAGCTCCAACCCGGACCACCCCGGCTTCCCCAACGTCAGCGAGACGATGGGCGTGCCCCGCCAGGAGCAGATCCCCGGCTGGTTCGTCGGCCTCGACTCGCCCGAGCACGACCGCTTCCGCAAGGCGCTCATCCCGGAGTTCACCGTCCGGCGGGTCCGGGAGCTGCGGCCGGCGGTCGAGCAGACCGTCGACCGGTGCATCGACGCGATGCTGGCGGCCGGCGACGAGGCCGACCTGGTGGCCGACTTCGCGCTGCCCGTCCCCTCGCTCGTCATCTCCTCGCTGCTCGGCGTGCCGCCGGTGGACCGGGACTTCTTCGAGTCCCGCACCCGCACCCTGGTCGCGATCCAGGCCTCCACCGACCAGCAGCGCGACACCGCCTCGCGCGAACTGCTGCGCTACATCAACCGGTTGGTGGCGATCAAGCAGAAGTGGCCCGGCGACGACCTGATCAGCCGGCTGCTGGCCACCGGCGCGATCGAGCCCCACGAGATGTCCGGCGTGCTGATGCTCCTGCTCATCGCCGGGCACGAGACGACGGCCAACAACATCGCACTCGGCGTGGTGACGCTCCTCCAGCACCCCGAGTGGATCGGCGACGACCGGGTGGTCGAGGAGACGCTGCGCTTCCACTCGGTGGCCGACCTGGTCTCGCTGCGGGTCGCGGTCGAGGACGTCGAGATCTCCGGGCAGCTGGTGCGGGCCGGCGAGGGCATCGTGCCGCTGGTGGCCGCCGCCAACCACGACGAGAAGGCCTTCTCCTGCCCGCACGCGTTCGACCCGGCCCGCACCGAGCGCCACCACGTCGCGTTCGGCTACGGCGTCCACCAGTGCCTGGGCCAGAACCTGGTCCGGATCGAGATGGAGATCGCCTACCGCCGGCTCTTCGAGCGCATCCCCGGCCTGCGCCTCGCGGTGCCCGTCGAGGACCTGCCGCTCAAGTACGACGGCGTGCTGTGCGGCCTGCACGCGCTGCCCGTCCGCTGGTAGCACCCGTCCCGCCCGACCGTTTCAGGAGAAGACGTTCATGCGCATCACCGTCGACACCGACCGCTGCGTCGGCGCGGGCCAGTGCGTGCTCAACGCCCCGGCCGTGTTCGACCAGGACGACGACGGCGTGGTCGAGCTCCACGACCCCGCCGTGGCCCCCGAGGACCGCGACGCGGTCGACACCGCCGCCACGCTCTGCCCGTCCGGCGCCATCACCGTCCACCGGGGCTGATCCCCACGAGGCCGGGCCCGTCCAGGGCCCGAAAAGAGAGGACCGACCCCCATGACCAGTTCCGGCACCGCGAGCACGCTGTGGCTGCGCCGCTTCCACCCGGGCGAGGGCCGCGCCGTGCGCCTGGTGTGCTTCCCGCACGCCGGCGGCTCCGCGAGCTTCTTCCACCCCGTCTCCGCGGCCCTGTCCGCCGAGGCCGAGGTGATCGCCCTGCAGTACCCCGGCCGGCAGGACCGCCGCCTGGAGCCCTGCATCGAGGACATCCCGACCCTCGCCGACCGGATCACCGAGGAACTGCTCACCCTGGACGACCGGCCCACCGTGTACTTCGGCCACAGCATGGGCGCCGTCCTCGCGTTCGAGACCGCGTGGCGGCTGGAGCACAAGGGCACCCACGCGCCCGGGGCGGTCATCGCCTCCGGCCGCCGCGCGCCGTCCACCACCCGCACCGAGACGGTGCACCGGCGGGACGACGACGGCGTCATCGCCGAGCTCAAACTGCTCAACGGCACCAACGCCCAACTGCTCGGGGACGAGGAGATCCTGCGGATGGCGATGCCGGCGATCCGCGCCGACTACCGCGCCATCGAGCGCTACACGTGCGGGACCGACCGCGTGCTCGGCTGCCCGGTCGTCGCCCTCACCGGCGACGCCGACCCGCGCACCACCATCGCCGAGGCCCGCGCCTGGCAGGCCCACACCGCCGGTGACTTCCGCCTCCAGGTCCTGCCCGGCGGCCACTTCTTCCTCGCCGACCAGCAGGCGGCGGTGCTCCGGGAGATCTCCGCCGAACTCGCCGCGCTCCGCTGACGGACCGCCGGCCCGGACAAGGACCCCTGATGCGCACACTCCTGGTCGACAACTACGACTCCTTCACCTACAACCTCTTCCACTACCTCGCCGAGGCCAACGGCCGCGATCCTGAGGTCATCAGCAACGACGACCCGGCGTTCCGGCCCGAACTGCTCGACGCGTTCGACAACGTCGTGCTCTCCCCGGGGCCCGGCACCCCGCACAACCCCGCGGACTTCGGCCACTGCGCGGGCATAGCCCGCGAGGGCCGGCTGCCCGTCCTCGGTGTCTGCCTCGGCCACCAGGGCCTCGCCCTCGCGCACGGCGCCACCGTGGGCCGGGCGCCCACGCCCCGGCACGGCCGTACGTCGGCCGTGCGGCACACCGGCACCGGGCTCTTCCACCACCTGCCGAACCCGCTGGAGGTCGTCCGCTACCACTCGCTCGCGGTCACCTCCCTGGCCCCCGCCCTCGAACCGATCGCGTGGGCCACCGACGACGGCGTGGTGATGGCGCTGCGCCACCGCGAACTCCCCATGTGGGGCGTGCAGTTCCACCCCGAGTCGATCGGCACCGAGGCGGGCAAGCGGCTGCTGTCCAACTTCCGCGACCTCACCGAGCAGCACGGACGCCGCCGCCGCACCGCCGCCGCACCGCGATCCTCCGCGCCGCAAGCCTCCGTGCCGCAACCCTCCGCCACCGTGAGCGCCGCGCCCCGGCCGCCCGCGCGCCGGCTCGCGGTCCTGACCCGGCAGGTCGGGACCGGGTGGGACGCCGAGACCGTCTTCGACCGCGTGTTCCGCGGCGGCAGCCACCCGTTCTGGCTCGACAGCAGCCTGCCCGGCGGCCGCCTCGGGCACGTCTCCGCGATGGGCAACGCCGCCGGGCCGCTCGCCCGCGTCGCCACCGCCGACGTCCAGCGCGGCACCGTCACGGTCACCGCCGGCGACACCGCGCAGGTGATCGAGGGCGAGTTCCTGGCCTGGCTCGACGAGGACCTGCGCACGCTGGACGTCGACGTGCCCGAGCTGCCGTTCGACTTCGCGCTCGGCTGGGTCGGCTGCCTCGGCTACGAGCTCAAGGCCGAGTGCGGCGGCGACCGCGCCCACCGCTCGCCCGACCCGGACGCCGTCATGGTCTTCACCGACCGCGCCGTCGTCGTCGACCACCACACCGGCGCCGCCCACCTGCTCGCCCTCGCCGAGGACGGCCGGGACGACGCCGCCCTCGCCTGGCTGGACGAGACCGCCGCCCTGCTCACCGGACCCGCCCCGCACACCGACCCGCCCGCGCACACCCCGCCCGGCGAGGACTCCCGGCTGCGGCTGCGCCACCCCCGCGACGCCTACCTCAAGCTCATCGACGCGTGCCAGGACGAGATCGCGGCCGGCGAGACCTACGAGGTCTGCCTCACCAACATGATCGACACCCCCACCGACCTCGACCCCTGGCAGGCCTACCGCGCCCTGCGGCGGATCAGCCCGGCCCCGTTCGCCGCCTTCCTCTCCTTCGGCGACCTCGCCGTGCTCAGCTCCTCCCCCGAGCGCTTCCTGCGGATCGGCCCGGACGGCCTCATGGAGTCCAAGCCCATCAAGGGCACCCGGCCGCGCGGCGCCACCCGCGAGGAGGACGCCCTGCTCGTCGCCGACCTCGCCACCAGCGAGAAGGACCGGGCCGAGAACCTCATGGTCGTCGACCTCGTGCGGCACGACCTCGGGCGCTGCGCCCGGACCGGCTCCGTCGTCGCCGACCCGCTGTTCAACGTCGAGACGTACGCCACCGTGCACCAGCTCGTCAGCACCGTGCGGGCCCGGCTGCGCCCCGAGTGCAGCGCCGTCGACGGCGTCCGGTCGGCGTTCCCCGGCGGCTCGATGACGGGCACGCCCAAGCTGCGCACGATGCAGATCATCGACCGGCTGGAGAACGGGCCGCGCGGCATCTACTCGGGCGCGATCGGCTACTTCTCGCTCAGCGGCGCCGCCGACCTGAGCATCGTGATCCGCACCGCCGTGCTCAGCGGCGGACGGCTGCGCTACGGGGTCGGCGGGGCGATCATCGCGCTGTCCGACGCCGAGGGCGAGTTCGACGAGACGGTGGTCAAGGCCCGGCCGCTGCTCGCGCTGCTGGACACCGCGCTCCCGCTGCAGAACCCGCCGGCCTCCGCCCGCCGGCGCCGGCCGTCCAGGGCCTTCCCGGCCGTCTCGGGCTGAGAGCCCCCTCCGCAATTCAGGCTGGGGACGGCCGCCGCAGCCGCCCAGCGACCCCGTCAGGAGCGAAGGTGTCCGTCCACAGCGATGACTACGCGATCGATCCGGCCGCCGGCTCCCCCGGGGCGCTGGGCGGCCACACCCTGCCCGCCGTGTTCGCGGCGGCGGTGCGCCGGGCTCCGGACGCCGTCGCCCTGGTCGACGGTGAGCGGGAGCTGACCTGGCGCCAGTGGGCCGACGAGGCCGCCGCGCTGGCCCGGGCGCTCCAGGAGCTGGGCGTCGCGCCGGGCGACGTCGTCGCCGTCCAGCTGCCCAACTGCCGGGAGTACCAGACGGCGCACGTCGCCGTCGCCACCGCGGGCGCCGTCCTGCTGCCTGTTCACGCCGGGCACGGCGCCGCCGACGTGCGGGCGCTGCTGGCCCGGGTGGACCCGGTGGCCGTGCTGCTCCCGGCGGAGGCGGCGGCTGCGGCGCCCGGCCTCCTGACGGACGTGCCCTCCCTGCGGGCGGTGCTGGTCGCGGGCGGCGAGGTTGCGGTGGGGGGCGGTGTCCACGCGCTGGACCGGCTCACCGCCGCGTGGGCGGGCCACCCGCCGCACCCCGTGGAGGTGCGGCCCGAGGACCCGCTGGTCCTCATCCCCTCCTCCGGCACCACCTCGGCCCGGCCCAAGATCTGCGTGCACAGCCACGACGGGCTGCTCTCCAACACCGCGTCCGTCGCCGACGAGGGCGGCCCGGCCTTCGCCGAGGCGATCCTGACGGCCTGCCCGCTCACCCACCTCTTCGGCCTGCAGTCGCTGCACACTGCGCTGTTCCGCGCCTGCCGGCAGGTGCTCCTGCGCGGCTGGGACCCGGAGCGCTTCCTCGCCCTCGCCCGCGCCACCGCGCCGAGCGCCGTCTTCGCCGTCCCCGCGCAACTCCACGACGTCGTCGCCTCCCTGGCCCGCAGCGGGCAGCCGGCCGGCTTCCGGCCGCACGAGGTGCGCACCGCCGGAGCGGCGATCCCCGCCGCGCTGGCCGCCGACGTCCGGGCGGTGCTCGGCGGCGAACTCGTCGTCGTCTGGGGCATGTCCGAACTCGGCACCGGCACCCGGACCTCCCCCACCGACCCGGTCGGCGCCGCCGTGCGCAGCGTCGGCCGGCCCACCAGCGGGGCGCGTGTACGGATCGTCGGCGAGGACGGGTGCGAACTGCCCCCGGGCGAGCCGGGCGACCTCCAGTACCGCAGCCCGAGCATGTTCCGCGGCTACTACCGCGAGCCCGAACTGACCGCCGCGGCCGTCACGCCGGACGGCTGGCTGCGCACGGGCGACCGGGCGAGCCTCGGGGCGGACGGACTGCTGCGCTTCCACGGGCGCGCGGCCGAGCTGATCAACGTCGGCGGGCGGAAGTTCGACGCGACCGAGGTCCAGGAACTGCTGGCGGCGATGCCGGGCATCGGCCCGCTCGCCGTCGTCGGACGGGCGGACGCGCGGCTCGGCGAGATCCCGTGCCTGGTGCTCACCCGCGCGGCGGACCCGGCGATCGGGCTGCGGGCCGTGACCGGCTTCCTGCGGGAGCGCGAGGTCGCCGAGTACAAGATGCCGCTGGAACTGGTGACCGTCGACGACCTCCCGCGCACCCCGGCCGGGAAGCTGCACCGGCGGTCGCTGGAGGAGCTGGCGGCCGGGGAGACGGTCGTTCCACCACTGTCGATGGACTACCGCGACGCGCTGGACCTGGTGCGCTCGTGCGCGGCCGAGGTCATGGAGCGCGGCCCGGACGACGAACCGATCGGCGCCGACACGGCGTTCCGCGCCTACGGACTGGACTCGGTGCGCACCATCCGGCTGCGCAACCTGCTGGCGGAGGCGACCGGGCGTCCGTTGCCGGTGAGCCTCGGCTTCGACCACCCGACTCCGGCGGCCGTCGCCGCACTGCTGTCGGGCGCGGTGCCGGACCGGTCGGAGGAAGGTCCGGACGACGCCTCCTCCGATGAACCCATCGCCATCGTCGGCATGGCCTGCCGCCTGCCGGGCGGCGTCTCCTCCCCCGACGACCTCTGGGCGCTCGTCTCCGACGGCACCCACACCGACTCCCCGTTCCCCGCCGACCGCGGCTGGGACCTCGACAGCCTCTTCCACGACGACCCCGAGCACCCCGGGACGTCCTACGTCCGCCGGGGCGGGTTCCTGGACGGCGCAGGCCGGTTCGACGCCGCCTTCTTCGGCTTCTCCCCGCGCGAGGCCCTGGCCGCCGACCCGCAGCAGCGGCTGCTCCTGGAGACGGCCTGGGAGGCGCTGGAGCACGCCGGGATCGACCCGACCGGGCTGCGCGGCAGCCGCACCGGCGTCTTCACCGGGGCGATGTACCACGACTACGGTGCGGGCGCTCCGGCGGAGTTGGAGGGCCTGCTCGGGATCGGCACCGCCGGCAGCGCGCTGGCCGGACGGATCTCGTACTGCTTCGGCCTGGAGGGCCCGGCGCTCGCCGTCGACACCGCGTGCTCCTCGTCGCTCGTCGCCCTCCACCTCGCCTGCCGTTCGCTGCGGTCGGGCGAGTCCTCGCTCGCGCTGGCCGGCGGCGTGGCGGTGATGGCCACGCCGACGTCGTTCGTCGAATTCTCGCGGTTGCGCGGCCTCGCCGCGGACGGCCGCTGCAAGTCCTTCTCCGACGACGCCGACGGCGCCGCGTGGGCCGAGGGCGCGGGCCTGCTGGTACTCGAGCGGCTGAGCGACGCGCGGCGCAACGGGCACCCGGTGCTGGCCGTCGTCCGCGGCTCGGCCGTCAACCAGGACGGCGCCTCGAACGGCATCACCGCGCCCAACGGCCCCGCACAGCAGCGCGTGATCCGCCGCGCGCTCGCCGACGCGGGGCTCACCCCCGGCGACGTCGACGCCGTCGAGGCCCACGGCACCGGGACCTCGCTCGGCGACCCGATCGAGGCGCAGGCGCTGCTCGCCGTCCACGGGGGCGCGCGCCCGGCGGACCGGCCGCTGTGGCTCGGGTCCGTCAAGTCGAACATCGGGCACGCCCAGGCGGCGGCCGGGGTGGCCGGCGTGATCAAGACGGTGCAGGCGCTGCGGCACGGCCTGCTGCCGCGGACCCTGCACGTCACCGAGCCGACCACCCGCGTGGACTGGTCCTCCGGCGCCGTCCGGCTGCTGACCGAGGCGCAGCCGTGGCCCCGGAAGGACGGGCGGGCGCGGCGGGCGGGGGTGTCGTCGTTCGGGATCAGCGGAACGAACGCGCACGTGGTGCTGGAGGAGGCACCGGCGGCGGGCTCCGGAGACGGGCCGACGGGGTCCTCCCACCACGGAGAGGCGGCCACGCGGCACACCGACGCCGGGCACACGGTGCTGCAAGACGCGCCCGCGGCGGCCCCCGGCGACGGGCCGGCGCGGCCCACCGAACACGCGGACGCAGCCACGCGGCGCACCGACGCCGGGCGGGCCGCGGCCGGGACCGTGCTGCCCGGGGCTTCCGAGCACGCCGACGACCGTCCGGTGCCGCTGGTGCTCTCCGCCCGCGGCGAGCCCGCCCTGCGGGCCCAGGCCGGGCGGCTGGCCGAGCACGTCGCCGCCCACCCCTCGTACGCTCTGCCGGACCTCGCCCACGCGCTGGCCACCACCCGGGCCGTCCACGGTCACCGGGCGCTGCTGTCCGCCGCCGACCGTACCGGACTCGTCGACGCGCTGCGACGGTTCGCCTCCGGGGAGCCCTCGCCGGTCGCCCCGGCCACCGGTCGGCGCGACGGCGGCGGGCGGCTCGCCTTCGTCTTCGCCGGGCAGGGCAGCCAGCGGCCCGGGATGGGGCGCGAACTCGCCGCCGCGTTCCCGGAGTTCGCGGCCGCCCTGGGCGAGGTGTGCGGCATCCTGGATCCGCTGCTGGAACGGCCGCTGCGCTCCGTCCTGTGGGACCGTTCCGACGATCTCCTCGACCGGACGGAGTTCGCTCAGCCCGCACTGTTCGCCCACGAGGTCGCGCTCCACCGCCTGCTGGAGTCCTGGGGCGTGCGGCCCGACCTGCTGGCCGGGCACTCGGTCGGCGAGATCGCCGCCGCGCACGTCGCCGGGGTGCTGTCGCTGGCGGACGCGTGCACGCTGGTCGCCGCCCGTGGGCGGCTCATGCAGGCCCTCCCGGCCGGTGGCGCGATGCTCGCCGTTCGGGCGGCGGAGGACGAAGTCCTGCCGCTGCTGGGCGAGTTCGTGTCGCTAGCGGCCGTCAACGGGCCGTCGTCCGTCGTCGTCTCG
Organism: Kitasatospora sp. NPDC059747; assembly: GCF_042732955.1. Taxonomy (NCBI): domain Bacteria; kingdom Bacillati; phylum Actinomycetota; class Actinomycetes; order Kitasatosporales; family Streptomycetaceae; genus Kitasatospora; species Kitasatospora sp. NPDC059747. The sequence goes on from NZ_JBHWGV010000123.1 coordinate 23,971, forward strand.
GGCACCGAGGACGCGGTCGCGGCGATCGAGGCGCACTTCGCCGACCGGCGGACGACGCGCCTGCGCGTCTCGCACGCCTTCCACTCCCCGCTGCTGGAGCCGATGCTGGCCGAATTCCGCGGTGTGCTGGAGGGGTTGTCCTTCGCCGCACCCGCCGTGCCGCTCGTCTCCGGCGTGACCGGCCGCCCGCTGACCGCCGACGAGGCCCGCGACCCCGGCCACTGGGTGCGGCAGGCCAGGGAGCCGGTCCGCTTCCGGGACGCCGTCGCCCGGCTGGGCGCGGAGCGCGTCGACGCCTACCTCGAACTCGGGCCCGCCGCCGCACTCGCCCCGATGCTCGGCGAGTGCCTGGCCGCCGCGGAGGCCGGAGCGTCGGCCGCCGTCATCGCCACCGGCTCGGCCGACCAGGGGGACGAGACGCGCGCCCTGCTCGCCGCCGCCGGCCGCCTCCACCTGCACGGCGTGCCGGTGGACTGGGACGCCGTCCTGCCCGGCGCCCGGCCGGTGCCGCTGCCGACGTACCCGTTCCAGCGGCAGACGTACTGGCTCGCGGCCGCCGCTCCGGTGTCCCGTGCGGTGGCCCTTGCCGACGCACCGCTGTCCGACGCACCGCTGTCCGACGACCGACTCGCGACGGCGAGCCCCGAGGAGCGCGACGCCCTCCTCCTCAAGCTCGTCCTCGCCGAGACCGCCGCCGTGCTCGGGCGCGGCGCCGACGACCTCGACGCCACCCACGCGTTCTCCGACCTCGGCGTCAACTCCGTCAACGCGATCGAGCTGCGCGAACGCATCGCCGCCGCCACCGGCACCGCCCTCCCCGCGACCCTCGTCTTCGACCACCCCTCCCCGGCCGCCGTCGTCCGTGCCCTCGGCGCCCTCCGCGCCGCCCGCGCCCGGCCCGACCGGGGCGCCGAACCGGAGCCCAGCGCGGCCGACCTGGTCGACCGGCTCGCCGCGCTGTTCGCCGCCGGCACCACCCCCGACCCGGCCACCGCCACCCGCCTGCGCGACCTCGCCCGGCGCTGCGCCGCGCCCGCCGGCCCGGCCCGCCCCGGTCCCGGGCCCGACCTCGACGCGGCCACCGACGAGGAGCTCTTCCGCCTGATGGACGCCGTCGACTGACGTGCCCCGACCGACGAGCCCCGACCGACGAGCCCCGACCGCCCGTCCCACCACCGCCCAACGGAGAACCGGCCATGACTTCCCCGCCCACCACGGCCGACGACGACCTCGTGATCGAGGCGGTCGACGTCGGCATGACCTTCGGTGCCGTCCGCGCGCTCGACTCGGTCAGCCTCGCCGTCCCCCGCGGCAGCGTGCTCGCCCTGCTCGGCCACAACGGCGCCGGCAAGACCACCCTCGTCGGCGTCCTCACCACCGCCCTCGCGCCCACCACCGGCCGGGCCAGCGTCGCCGGGTTCGACGTCCGGCGCCGCCCCGCCGAGGTCCGCCGCCGGATCGGCCTCACCGGCCAGTACGCGACCGTCGACGGGCGGCTCAGCGGGCGCGACAACCTCCTCCTGCTCGCCGGGCTGCTCGGCGCCGGACGCCGCGCCGGACGCGCCCGCGCCGACGAGCTCCTCGACCTGTTCGACCTCGGCCACGTCGCCGACCGGCCCGCCCGCGGCTACTCCGGCGGCCTGCGCCGGCGCCTCGACCTCGCCGCGAGCCTGGTCGGCCGGCCCGAGGTGGTGTTCCTCGACGAACCCACCACCGGGCTCGACCCGGTGAGCCGGCTCGGGCTTTGGGAGATCGTCGAAGGCCTCGTCGCCGAGGGCACCACCGTCCTGCTCACCACCCAGTACCTCGACGAGGCCGACCGGCTCGCCGACGCCATCACCGTGCTCTCCGGCGGGAGCGTCGTCGCCCACGGCACCCCGGCGGAACTCAAGGCCCGGGTCGGCCGGCGGACCGTCACCGTCGTCCTCGACGGGCCTGCCGGGGGCAGCTCCGGAAACGACCCCGGGAGCGACGCCGGCCGCGACTTCGAGCGGGCCGCCGACGCGCTGCGCCGGGCCGGGCTCGCCCCGGTCACCGGGCGCGAGGGCGCCGCCCTCGTCGTCCCCATCGAGGCCACCCGCGACATCGCCGCCGTCGTCCGGGCGCTCGACGGGGTCGGGGTCGAGGCCGCCGAGCTCACGTTCGGCGAACCCGGCCTCGACGACGTCTACCTCGCCCTGGCCCACCACCCCGACAGCCTCGACGGCCGCGACCGCCTCGACCGGCTCGTCAGCCCGGAAGGACCCAAGCGGTGACCACCACTCTCGACACCGGCCGACCGCCCCGCACCCCGACGGCCACCGCGCCCGCCTGGCGCGGCAGTTCGCGGCTCACCCAGGTCCGCATCCTCACCGGCCGGTCGCTGCGCGCGCTCGTGACCGACCCGGCGGTCCTGCTCTTCGGCCTGCTCCAGCCCGTCATCACGCTCGTGGTGCTCTCCCAGGTGTTCAGCCGCATGGGGCTCCCCCCGCACTTCCCGCCGGACGTCACGTACCTCGACTTCGTCCTGCCCGCCGTCCTCGTCGACAACGCGGTGCAGTCCGCCGTCCAGTCCGGGGTCGGCCTCGTCGAGGACCTCCAGAACGGCATCGTCGCCCGCCTGCGCTGCCTGCCCGTCGCCCCGAGCTCGCTGCTCGTCGCGCGCAGCCTCACCACGCTCGTGCGCGCCGCCGTCCAGGCCGTGATCATCCTGACGCTCGGCACCCTCGTCCTCGGCTACCACCCGCGCGGCGGGGCCGGCGCGGTCGCCGCCTCGATCGGGCTGACGCTGTTCATGAGCTGGGCGCTCGGCTGGCTGTTCATCGCGGCGGCGGCCTGGCTGCGCCGGGCCGAGCCGATCCAGAACCTCGCGATCATCGCCGTGCTCCCCCTGATGTTCGCCTCCAGCGCCTACGTCCCGACCGCCGACCTCCCGGACTGGCTCGCCGCCGTCGCCCACGTCAACCCCCTGACGTACGCCATCGATTCGACGCGCGCCCTCGCCCTCGGCCTCCCGGGGACGGGAACGGCGGTGCCGGCCCTGCTGCTCGGCACCGCCGTGGCGGCGCTCGGCGCCTGGCTGGCCGTGACGGGCTTCCGCAGGCCGCTCACCCCACGCTGAGCAGCGCAGCCC
>NZ_JBHWGV010000124.1:0-7139 GCF_042732955.1 Kitasatospora sp. NPDC059747
AAGGACGACACCCAGAACGTCACCAACCAGTGGGTCAAGGCCCAGATCACCAAGCACCCCGGTGTATCGAAGCCCATGGCGGTCATCCACGACGAGAGCGAGTTCTACAAGGGCTTCAAGTCCGTCATTGTCGGTACCGCCAAGGCCGTGGTCCAGCCCTACAAGGACCTCGCGGGCTGCGTGACCGGGAATGGGAACTCCTGCAAGTCGTTCGGGATGGACATTGTCAACTCCATTCCAATTGTTGCGGCTATCAAGTCCCCGATGCAGCAAGCTGAAGCCGCCAGGCAGATCACCGATCAGATCAAAAGCGGTCAGGGAGAATACCTAGCCGGAGAGGTCACGGGCCTTCTCCTTATAGCGGCAGTAACGCACAAAATCGGCGAGAAGCTCGGAGGAGCAAGCGAGCCATGCTCAAACAGCTTCCCAGCCGATACACCAGTCCTGATGGCCGATGGAACCACTAAGGCCATCGGCGACATCAAGCCCGACGATACCGTCACGGCCACTGACCCTCAAACCGGCAAGACCGCACCCGAACCCGTCACCGCCAAAATCGTCACCCCCAACGACACCCAGTTCACGCAACTGACCCTGTCCACCCCCGAGGGGAAGACCAGCCCACAAACAACCAACACCCTGACCTCGACCGCCCACCACCCCTACTGGGACGAAACAACCAAGACCTGGACCAACGCCCAGGACCTGCAAGTCGGCCACCAGCTCCAGACTCCGGATCACGGACTGGTCGTCCTCCTCGCAACCCGCACCTACACCACAGCACCCCAAACCGCCCACAACCTGACCGTCGCCAACCTCCACACGTACTATGTACTGGCGGGGACCACGCCGGTCCTGGTGCATAACATTAACCTCCCTAACCAGGGAGCCTGTTCCGTGCCTGGACTATCGGTCCACGATATTCCAGGAGGATCAAGCGGCGGGCCAGGCGCTTACCAGACCATCCCGACAACCATGCGTGCAGAGTATGGAACTGGAGTACAGTGGCACCCGCCGCTCAATCAAGTGCTGTGTTCATACTGCCGCACGAACGTCGCGGTGCCGATAGATCACGTGGAGCCGCGGATTAACGGTGGAGACCTCACGGACGCGAACACCACGCCCGCTTGCACATTCTGCAACAGCTCCAAGCGTGACAGGGTGGCTCCGCTGAATCCGCCGCCGAACTACTCGGGACAATGGCCACCTCCGTGGTGGCCGGCCAATATGCAGGGGACGGTGGCAGTTCCCAGAGTTATTCCATAGATTGAATTCGGGGGGGGGGGGGGGTTGGGGGCCCCCCCCCGGCAAGGGTCGGTGGCGCGGACGATCAGGTGGGCGTCAGGAGACGGTCACGTCGTCGTAGTAGGTGTAGGTCGGGTCGCCCGGGTAGTTGTCGTCGCGGTTCGTCAGGGTGAGGGTGTAGCTGTGGCCCGGGGTCACGGCCGCGGTCTTGTTGACCCAGGCGGAGGTGGCGGCGCAGGTCTTGGCGAGGACCGTCGTGGTGGTGCCGGTGGTGTTGTCCTTCAGGGTGGCGGTGGCCCAGTCGTAGGTCACGGTGTCCGGGCAGGTGTTGCTGTACCAGAAGGAGAGCCTGCTGGAGCCGGCCGGGGCGGTGAACGTCTGGGCGATCGAGGAGGTGGTGCTCGGGTTGGCCGAGCCGACCATCGCGCCGTACCCGCCGCTGTGCGCCGCGGAGCCGGAGGCGGAGGTGGAGCCGGCCGAGGTCCAGCCGGACAGGTTGCCGGTCTCGAAGCCGCCGTTGGTGATGGCGTTGCCGCCGCCACCGCCGGTGCTCTCGGTCCAGCCGAAGGAGGCGCTGCCGGAGGCGTTGGTGCTGTCCTTGGCGGTGACGGTGACGGACGAGGTGCCGGCGGCGGTCGGGGTGCCGGAGATCAGGCCGGTCGAGGAGTTGATCGACAGGCCGGCCGGCAGGCCGGTGGCGGAGTAGGTGAGCGCCTGGCCGGAGGCCGAGTCGGTGGCGTGGATCTGCAGGCTCGCCGCCGTGCCGACGGTGCCGCTCTGGCTGCCCGGGTTGGTCACGGTCACCGTGTTCTGGCCGGTGCCGCCGCCGACGATCGGGTGCGAGATGGCGCAGGAGTTGGTGTCGTTGGACCAGCTGGCCTGCTCGGCGAAGGAGCCGGTGCCCATGGTGATCATGGCCGCGCCGCCCGTGGTGCCGGGGGAGAGCCAGGCGCACTCGTCGGAGTTCTCCTGGCCGTTGTAGCTGCTGCCGGACACGTGGTTGGTCCAGCCACCGGCCGGGAACTGGTCGGACATCGTCTCGTGCCACTCGTGGCCGAGCGTCATCGTCCAGCCGTCGAGGGTGCCGCTGCCGGAGTTGATGAATCCGACCCCGCAGCCGGCGCCGGAGTCCATGTTGTACGGCTGGTTGGAGAACGCGAGGTCGCCGTAGGGCGAGTTGACCGCGCCGCCGGTGAGCGTGGTGTCACCCGTGTAGTCGTGCCAGGCGCAGTACTGGTTCTGGTAGTTGTCCGGGTTGGTGCCGGTCGGCGAGAGGATCACGTAGTACGCGTCGCGGTTGGACGCGGCCGTGGTGTTGCCGAAGTGGCCGGCCGCGTTGACGGCCTCCTGGCCGAGCTGGTTGCCGCTGGCGGCGCTCGGCGAGGCGCCTGAGTTGTCGTACCAGACGCCGGACAGGACGCCGCCGCTCTGGTACGGGACGAAGCTGGCGTTGGACGGGCAGCTGACCGCGCCGGACGCGACGTTGGGGCCGTCGCACCACTGCGTGAGGTCGGCGGACCAGAGCTCGCCGCCGGTGCCGATGTCCTTGAACATCTCCTGGGCGACGGCGGCGGCGCCGTCCGGGTCGCCGGAGAAGGTCGCGTCGCCGCTGCCGTTGGTGCCCTGGCTGCCCCACTGGCTGCCGTAGAAGACCAGGTAGACCTTGGCGTGGCCGTCGAGGACGCCGACGCCGTTGGTGCCGCCGCCGTACGACAGCGTCTGCGGACCGGTCGCCGCGGTGCCGGCGTGGGTGTCCGCCCAGGCCTTCATCTTGGCGTTCTGCGCGATGGTCGGCATGGCGCCGTGCCGGTACGGGTGCTGGTACTGGGGGCTGAACGGGTTCGCCGCCGACGCGCTCGGCCGGTTCGTCGCCTCGGGCTGGGCCTGTGCGGCGGTGGAGGCGAATCCGGCGGCCGCGAGGGCCAGCGCCGCGACGCCGGACAGGACCGTCGTTCTCGCCTTGCGGGTCGGTCTGCCCGCCTTGTGGGGCGTGCGGGAAATACCCATGGTGGGGGGAGCCTCTCTCATGCCGACCACCCGCCTGCCTGTTGGCAGCGGGGCTGTGCGGGGTGAGGACGGAGGAGAACAGGCGGCACCGGCACGTGATCCGACGGATCGTCGGTCACGGATCTACGAGGGGGATGGGGGCGGTGCAGCCTGCCACGCCACAGCAAAGCAGGTCCCGGAAATGGGGGTCAACGGGCCGGTGAGTAAAGGGCTTTGAGCTGAACACAACGTTTTCGAAAAATCCGCACGCGGGCGTGCGGTTGGGATCTCGGATTTCCTGCGTCAACAGATTACGGGCTGCTTATTCAGTGATGGCCGGACTTATCCAGTGAAGTCGAGGCGCGGAGCGTGTCGGCAGTCTTGACCGGGCTGACGCTTGCTGCCACTGTCGTGCTCGAAGTTGCTTGAACTGAAGCAGAGTTGAGCAAGAGTGAGCCAGGGAGTGCCCGTGTTCCCTCACCCGTCCCGCAGACTCGCCACCCTGTTGACCGCCGCGGTCCTGCTCGCGGCCACGGTCACCGCTTCCGCGCTGCCGTCCGCGGCCTCGGCCGACGAGCCCGACGGCTCGGCCGCCTACACCGTCACGGTCGGGGCGCCGACGCCCTTCACCCACCCCACCGACACCCCCGCCGTCCCGTACGTCGACAAGGACGGCACCTTCTACTTCCAGCAGTCCGCCGCGCTGTACGGCAAGAACGACCCGCGCTACTGGGACTTCTTCACCGGCACCGACTTCGACACCGCCACCCGGTCCGCCGCGATCAGCGGCGCCGTCAACCCGGCCGACCCCGCCGACCGGAACGACGACACGACCTCGCGCTGCAACAACAGCCCCACCGGGCGCGGCGCGACGTTCGCCGGCGGCGCCAGCGGGTACGCGCAGAAGAACTACTGCGACCTGTCCGGCGTGTGGGTCGACCCCGACACCGGCGACTGGTACGGGCTGGTGCACAACGAGTTCACCCCGCAGCCCTTCGGGGACGGGCTCCACTACGACGCCATCGACTACGCCGTCTCCACCGACCAGGGCCGCACCTGGGCGATCAGGGACCACGTCATCACCTCGCCGTACAGCACGAGCCGGGGCGACACCGCGCAGTTCCCCAACGAGACCTACTCCTACGGCGACGGCGACCAGCGGCTCCTCGTCGACACCGCCTCCGGGTACTTCTACGTCTTCTACGGCTCGCGGATCGTCGACAAGAACGGTGGCTGGAAGGCGTTCCACTCCCACGTGGCCCGCGCGCCGATCGCCTCCAAGATGGCGCCCGGTTCCTGGCGGAAGTGGTACGACGGCGCCTGGACCGAGCTCGGCACCGGCGGCCGCGAGAGCAACATGGTGCCCGTCGACGCGGACAACTCCACCGGGTACACGGCGGCGGCCGACGAGTACGACCCGGCCAACACCGGGACCTCGGCCCAGCAGATCGCCGCCGGGACGATGCCCCCGACCTCGCCGCTGTTCGTCATGGACGTCACCTACGACGCCTACCTCGGCCTCTACATCGGCGAACCGCAGGCCGTCGACCAGAGCGGCAACGCGCCCCAGCACTACTACGCCACCGCCGACCTCTCGACCCAGAAGTGGGTGCCGATCGGCGACACCGGCGGCTACCACACGGCCTCCTGGTACCGCTGGTTCCTCGACGGCGCCAACCGGACGAGCTCGGCGATCGTCGGGCGGACCTTCCGCGCCTACTGCGCGTTCGGCTGCTCCGGCGGGGCGGACGGCGAGTACGTGCCGGTCACGATCGACCCGTCGGCGCCCGCCGCGCCGCCGGTCGACCCCGGCCGGGCGTACCGGATCGCGAACGCGGACGGACGGGTCCTCGCGCAGGCCGCGGGCGGCCCGGACACCACCTCGCTGGTCGCGGCGACCGGCTCGCCGCTGGAGTCCTGGACCTTCGCGGCGAACGGCGACGGCTCGTACCGGATCGCCAACGGCTCGACCGGGCAGCTGCTCGGGGTCGACTCGGGCTCGGTGAGCGGGCGTTCGTGGGGAGCCCGGCCCGTCCTCGGCGCGGCTCCGGCCGGCGGGCCGACGGTCGGGCAGCAGTGGTGGCTCGTGCCCGGCGCGGCGGCGGACGGCACCGCGACCGGCGCGCTGCGGATCGTGAACCGTTACAGCGGCCTCGTCCTCGGACTCTCGGCGAACGCCTACCGGCTCACCGAGACCACCCCGAACCGGAGTTGGACCGACCGCAGCGGCAGCACGGTCGGCGGCGCGCGGACGGCGGCGGAGCAGACCCTGACGCTCACCGCCCTCGGCCCGGCCGGCACCGGGCTCGACGGCACCCGCACGGTGGTGGCCTCGGGCAAGGCGCTGGACGACCCGGCCCACTCCACCGGCCAGGGCACCCGGCTCGTCACCTGGACGCCCAACGGCGGCCGGAACCAGAACTGGGTCTTCACCCGGCAGGCGGACGGCAGCTACCAGCTCGCGAACGGCGAGTCGAAGCTCTGCGCCGACGTCAGCGGCGGTTCGACGGCGGCCGGGGCCCAGGTGATCCAGTGGCCCTGCACCGGCGCGGCCAACCAGCGCTGGATCGCGACGCAGGTGGCGGGCGGCGGGTACACGCTCGCGTCGCAGAAGAGCGGCCTCCTGCTGACCACAGCCTCGACGGGCGACGGCGCGCTCGTCACGCAGCAGCCGGACACCGGCTCGGCGCTCCAGCGGTGGGTGATCGGCTGAGGCCCTGACGGTCGGACGGCGGCGGCTCCCGGGGCCCGGTGGTGGCCCTGGGAGCCGCGCGTGACGGGGTGGCGGCGTGGCGGCGCAATACTCCGATCAGCGGCGCTCTCCCCGCCGATCGGCGGGTGTCCCCGGTGGGCCGTCAGGGGCCAGCCTTGCGGGCAGTTCGGCATGGACATGCCATATCTGTTCCATGTCGCCCCCCCCACGAGGCGGCCCCACACCGCCGGACAAGGACACACCATGAGGTACTTCCCGCTGCCCAGGATCCTCGCCGCCGCCGCTGCGGCCACCGCGCTCGCGCTCGCCGCGCCCGGGACCGGCGCCTCGGCCGCGCCCGTGCCGAGCCCGCCGATCATCGGCGGTGGCAGCGCGTCGCAGAACTACTCCTTCATCGTCTCGCTGCAACAGGGCGGCCAGCACATCTGCGGCGCCTCGCTGATCTCGCCCACCTGGGCGGTCACCGCGGCACACTGCGTGGCCGGCGGCACGGCCGACCAGTTCACCGTCCGGGTCGGTTCGGGCGACCGGACCTCGGGCGGCGAGGTGGCCTCGCTCGCCCGGGTCGTCCCGCACCCGAACTACAGCACCAACAACGACATCGCCCTGCTCCAGCTCGCGGCCCCCGTCCAGGCCACCCCGATCGCGATCGCCGACAGCGCGCCGGCCGGCACCGTCACCCGGCTGCTCGGCTGGGGCCAGGAGACGCCGCAGCCCGGTGGTGACAACGGCCCCGACCAGCTCAAGGAACTCGACACCAGCCTGCTCCCGAGCGGCTGCGCCGAGGGCTTCGACGCCTCCTCCGAACTCTGCGTCAACAACCCGCAGGGCCCGGACGGCAGCAACCAGGGCGCCTGCTACGGCGATTCGGGCGGCCCGGCGATCGCGCAGATCAACGGTGAGTGGCGGCTGCTCGGCGCCACCAGCCGCGCCGGCGGCACCTCGCCCACCTGTGCGGTCGATCCGTCGATCTACACCAACGTGACCGCGTTCAAGGACTTCATCCAGAGCACCATGGCGAGCTGAACCGCACTCCTGCCGAACCGCTCTCCTGCTGAACGGCATTCCTGCTGAACCGCTCTCCTGCGGCGGGGGGGGGGGGGGGCGGCCCCCCCCGCGACCCGTGTTTCGCCGGTTCGCTAAAAACCCCCCCCGCGAGGGGGGCAGGGGCGCGGCGGGGGGCCGCGATCAGGGG
>NZ_JBHWGV010000124.1:7149-17370 GCF_042732955.1 Kitasatospora sp. NPDC059747
GGACCGAGGTCCGCACGCCGCAGGACCTTGTGATCCGCGTGAGCTAACTCGCGCCCAGCGGCAGTGCGTGCAGGGCGTCGTCGTGGCCCGCGTAGAGGTGGGTGTCGTCGGCGGCCAGCGACCAGACGTCCTTGCCGGGGATCCCGTCGCGGAAGGTCCAGAGCTGCCGGCCGGTCGCGGCGTCGATCGCCCACACGCCACCGGCGGCCGGCCCGGGGACGTACAGCACGCCCTTGGCCACCAAAGGTTGGCTCCGGACGTCCAGCGGGAACGGCAGCCGGTAGGACCACACCTGGCGGCCCGTCACTGCGTCGTGGCCCGTGAGCAGGCCGTTGTCGCGCGGGACGTAGACCCGGGTGTCGTCCGCGACCGGCGGCAGCGCCCGCCACTGTTCTCCCGCGGCCGGACCGGCCGTCCAGCGCGACTCGCCGTTCGGCGCCAGCGCGCGGACGCCCCCGGTGCCGTCGGGGACATAGATGTTCTCCGGTCCGGGGGTGTACCAGCGCAGGTTCTCGTCCGCGGGGGCCTTCCACAGCTCCCGGGCGTCGGTGGCATCCCGGACGACCACCTCGGTGCGCTCGCCGGCTCTGCGCCTGCACAGCAGCAGGCCGGGGGCGGCCGTCACGGGGGCCAGCAGGTTCTCGCCGGCCCCGAAGGGCAGCGACCAGAGCACCGACCGGTCCGAGACCCGGATCGCGAACACCTTGGTGTCGGGTGACGTGGTCGTGGTCGAACCGTAGTTGAGGACCGAGCCGTACAGCGTGCCGCCGTCGCAACCGGCCAGCTGGACGCTGCCGCGGCCCGACTCCTCGGGCAGCGGCAGGCTCCAGTCGCCGCCGGGGTCGGTGAGATGGCGGGACTCGATGCGGCCCTGGAAGGTGGTGAACAGCCGGTCCGGCCCGAACACCACGCTCCCCATGGAGTCCGGGCCGCTCGGCGGGTACGGGCGCGGCTGGTCGAAGGTGATCAGCCGCGCCGGGGCGCCGCTCGCGGGATCCAGCACCACGAGCCTGGTGCGGGACGGGAACAGCGGCCGGCCCGGCCGGTCCGCCAGCCGCTCGGGCGCCATCGCCTCCGCCCCCCGGTACGTCCAGGCCGGCGCGGGCCCCTCCGCCGCGGTCGGCCGCGGCGTCGGCGGCGCCGTCCGGGCGGAGCGCCCGAAGGCCCACAGTGCCGCGCCCCCCGCGAGCACCCCGGCCCCGACGAGCAGTCCCCGCCGGCCGAGCCGCGGCCCCTTCCCGCCCCCGCCGACCACGTCCCCGGGCGTCCCGCCGGCACCGCCCGCGTCGTCCCACTGCCACGAGCCCTGCTCCGCCGACCGCTGCCCGGCCGAAGGCGACTCCATCTACCGGCTCCCTCGTCCCCCCAAGGCAGCGCTCACCGCTGCCGATCAACGGAGACTACCGAACATCCGTCCCCGATCTATTGCGGCGGCGCGATCCGGCCGGGTCTCGGATCCGCCGGCAGTCGGCGGCGCCCCGTCGGCCGCCGTCCGGTATGGCCCTTCGCGCACTCCGGCCGCCGGGCGGGCAGGCTCGGGATCACGCACACCGTGGTCCGGCGCTGCCGGCGGGAGGGTACGGCCATGTGGACCGAGGGCGGTATCAGGCGGTTCGGCGGCGGAGGGTGGCGGCTCCCAGGGCGAGGGCGAGCAGGGCGGAGCCGGCGACGACGGCGAGATCGCGGGCCACGGCGGAGTCGGCGGTGGCGGTGGTGGTGAGCCGGGTCATCGCGTCGACGGCGTAGGAGAGCGGCAGGACGTCGGAGGCCCAGCGCAGCGCGGTCGCCATGGCGTCGCGCGGGACGAAGAGCCCGCACAGCAGCATCTGGGGGAGGAGGACGGCGGGCAGGAACTGGACGGCCTGGAACTCGGTGGCCGCGAACGCCGAGACCAGGAGGCCGAGCGCCATGCCGAGCAGTCCGTCGGCGACGGCGACGGCGAAGACCAGCCAGGTGGGGCCGGCGATGTGCAGGCCGAGCGGGCCGATGGTGAGGGCGGTGGCGAGGGTCGCCTGGAGCAGGGCGACGGCGCCGAAGGCCAGGGCGTACCCGAGGAGCAGGTCGAGTTTGCCCAACGGCATGGTGAGCAGCCGTTCCAGGGTGCCGGTGGTGCGTTCGCGGAGCATGGCGACCGAGGTGACCAGGAACATCACGAGGAGCGGGAAGACGCCGAGCAGGGCGGGGCCGGTCCGGTCGAAGGTGGCGGGCTGGGCGTCGAACATGTACTTGAGCAGGACGAGCAGCAGGCAGGGCACGACCAGGAGCAGGGCGAGGGTGCGCGGGTCGTGGCGCAGCTGGGTGAGGACGCGACGGGCGGTGGCGAGGGTGCGCCGCAGGGCGTGCGCCGTCCGCGGCCGGGTGCGGGGGGTGGTCATCGGCCGGCCTCCACCAGTTCGAGGAACGCGCTGTCGATGTCGGCGGCTCCGGTGGCGCGGAGCAGCGCGTCGGGGGTGTCGTGGGCGAGCAGCCTGCCGTCGCGCATCAGCAGCAGGCGGTCGCAGCGGGTGGCCTCGTCCATGACGTGGCTGGAGACCAGCAGGGTGGCGCCGCCGTCGGCGAGCCGGCGGAAGAGCCGCCAGAGGTCCTGGCGGAGCACCGGGTCGAGGCCGACGGTCGGCTCGTCGAGGATGAGCAGCTCGGGGGTGCCGAGCAGGGCCGCGGCGAGTGAGACGCGGGCGCGCTGGCCGCCGGACAGGCGGTCGACGATGTCGCGTTCGTGGCCGGTCAGGCCGACCTGGGCGATCACCCGGGCGGGGTCGGTCCCGGGTGCGCCGAGGACGGCGGCGAAGTAGTCGAGGTTCTCGGCGACGCTGAGGTCGCCGTAGACCGAGGGGGCCTGGGTGACGTATCCGACGCGGTGGCGCAGGGCGGGGCCGCCGGCGTCGAGGCCGAGCACCTCGACGCGGCCGGCGGCGGTGCGCTGCACGCCGACGACCGAGCGCAGCAGGGTGGTCTTGCCGCAGCCGCTGGGGCCGAGGAGGCCGGTGATGGTGCCGGCGGCGATGTCGAGGTCGAGGCCGTGGAGGACCGGGCGGCCGCCGCGTTCGACGGTCAGGCCGGTGATGCGGACCGCGGGGCCGGGCGGCCCCGCCATGGAATTCATCATGTGATGAGTTTTGCGCCGCCGGAGGTGCCGGTCAAGTCGCGCGCAGGTGTCACCGGTGACAATGGCCTCGTGAGTGGCGAGGGGAATCAGCAGAAGCGGGTCGGACGGCGCCCCGGGGGAGAGGACACCCGGGGCGCGGTGCTGGAGGCGGCCCGGGCGGAGTTCGGGGCCCGCGGGTACCAGAAGGCGAGCATGCGGGCGATCGCCCGCGCGGCCGGTGTGGACGCGGCGCTGCTGCACCACTACTTCGGGACGAAGGACCGGCTGTTCCTGGCGGCACTGGACTTCCCGGTCGACCCGCGGGCCGTCGTGGAACGCGTGCTCGCGGGCGAACGCGAGCGCGTCGGCGAACGCGTGGCCGCCTTCGTCCTCGGGCTCTGGGAGGAACCGGCGGTGCGGGACCGGCTGCTGGCGCTGCTGCGCACGGCGGCGGCCAGCGAGGAGGTGGCGGCGCTGGTGCGGGGCTTCATGGTGACCGAACTCGTGGGCCGACTGGCGGGCGAACTCGACCTGGAGGAGCCGGAGTTGAGGGTGGAGCTGACGCTCTCGCAGATCGTCGGGCTGGCGATGGCGCGCTACGTGATCCAGGTGGAGCCGCTCGCGTCGGCACCCGCGGAACGGCTCGCCCCGCTCCTGGCCCGGACGGTGCAGGGATACCTGGCCGAGCCCTGAGGGTGTGCGGTGCCGGGCCTGGCGGCGCCGCCGGACCGTTCTCGGGCACAGCTCGACAGCACGACGGTAAGCCGATGACGTCGCGCCGCCCTCCCAGTAGGCTTCCGCAGCAGTGACGTCGGCAGTGACGTCGGCGGGGAGGACGCGGAACATGCTCGGCTGGTGGATCGGCATCACGGAACTGAGCCCCGAGGAGTACGACCGGGCAATCCCCGAGCAGCGCCGTGACTTCGTTCTCGCCAGGTGGGAGATCGGGGCGTCAGGGATCACGTGGGTGGAGGAGCTGGTGGCCGCGGGCAAGGCCGAGCAGTTGATCCGCGGCGGGTACCCCAACCGCTACACCGCCCGCGCGGAGCACGTCCTGCCCCTGCTCGCCGCCGGTGCGGTGCCCGGCTCCGGTACCGGAACGTGGGTCCAGGCCCGTGCCGTGGAGACGCATCCGGAACGGATCGCCGCGTGCCCGGCCGACCGGGCACTGACGATCGAGGTCTGGGACCTGTCCTAGAGACGCTCGGACGAGCGGTCCGGACCGGCGCCGCGGCCTCTGCCAGGATGGGCGTCCTCGACCCGGGCGGAGCGAAAGGGCGGCGCAGTGGTGGAACTCGACCCGAAGAGACTGCTGATCCTGCGCCAGATCGCCGACTCCGGCAGCGTGGCGGGCGCCTCGCGCGCCCTCGGCCACACGCCCTCCGCGGTGTCCCAGCAGCTGAGCCGGCTGGAACGCGAGGTCGGCGTCCCGCTGGTGGACCGCACCGGCGGACGGGCCGAACTGACCACCGCCGGACGCCTGCTGGCCGGCTACGGCGACCGGATCGGCCAGGCGCTCCAGGACGCCGCCCGCGACCTGCGGGCACTCGGCGGGGCCGCCGCCGGCCCGGTCGCCATCGGTGTCCCGGCGCCCGCCATCACGTTCTTCGCCACCACCGCCGTCCACCTGCTCGCCCGCACCCACCCCGACCTCGTCCCCCGGCTGGTGGAGACCGGGCGGCAGGAGGGGCTGCGCGCACTCCGCCTGGGCGAACTGGACGTCCTCGTCATCGAGGACGACCGGCAGGAGCCCACCCCGCTGCCGCCCGGCGTCGAGGCGAGCGTCATGTTCGAGGACGCCTACCGCCTGGTCGTTCCGGCCGACTGGCCGTCGCCCGCCGACCCCGCCCAGCTGTCCGGCCGCCCCTGGATCACCGCCCCGGCCGGCTCCCCCCGGCAGCTGGCCTTCCAGCGCCTGGCCGCCGAGCACGGCATCGTGCCGCTGGTGGAACACACCGCCCGCTACCGCTTCGCCGTCTACACCATGCTCGCCGCGCGCCTCGGCGCCGCGATCCTGCCCGCGAACGCCGCCGCCCTGATCGGCCCGGGCGCCGGCACCGTCACCTCGCTGCCGGTGCCCGGCTCCTACCTGGTGCGGCTGCTGCGGCGCACCGGCCCGTGGGGCGCGCCCCCGGCGGTACGGGCGGCGGGCGAGGCGCTCCAGAGCGCGCTGCTGACGGCGGGCGAGCGGCTGGCGGCGCAGGGCCTGACCGACGGTGAGCCGCGGGTGAGCAGCCACCTGGTCGATCCCGGCGAGCGGACCGCGCCCGGCGTGCCGTCCGCCACGCCTGTGCCGTAAGCATCGCTGAACGCCGGGGGTGAGCACCGCTTTCTGGTGCCGGTCCCGCGCCTCTGCCAGCGTGGCCGGGTGACCACCACCGCGGACGACCGACCTCCCGCTCCTCCGACTCCTCCCGCTCCTCCGACTCCCGAGGACCGACGGCCCCCCGCCGCCCCGAGCCGGGCCGGCGGCCCGCGCCGCCGGGCGGGAGGCGCCGTGCGACTGCTCCAACGCGCGGCCTGGGCCGCGGTGTTGGCCGGCGCGGTGACGACGGCCTGCACCCCGTGGGGCTCGACGCCCTGGTACGCCGGCTGGAGGGGTGCGGCCGGTGCGGCGGCAGTCGCGGCGCTGGCCGGACCGGTGAGCGTCGCCCTGGGCGAGAGCCCGCGCTCCGGCTCCGTGGCCGGCGCCCTGTTCCGCAGCGCCCTGCTCGCCCTGATGCTCTGCGTGTTCGCCGGCGGTTTCGCCTTCTCCCTCAGCGGCTGGTTCCACCAGCACGACCGCGACGTTCACGCCACGCTCCGGGTGTCCGCCGCCGTCACCGGCTGCCACGACAGCGGCGACACCAGCACCGAGTGCACCTACCACTGGACGGCGGACGGGCACGAGTACCGCGCCGACGAGGGCGCGGACGAGCAGTGGCCCGACGGACACCGGGTCGGCGTACGGATCGACCCCGTGCACCCGCAACGGGCTCCCGTCACCGGCGGCGGCTACTGGCCGCTGTGGATCATGGTCGCCGTGGGCGGGCTCGGCACCCCGTTCATCCTGTGTGCCTGGTGCCTCCTGGAGGAGCCCACGGAGTAGAGCCGGGAGGGGGCGAGGGGTGATCGGGTCAGGCCTGGCCGGCGGGGCGCAGCAGGATCTCGTGGATGGCCAGGTGCCGGGGGCGCTGGAGGGCGAAGGTGATGACCTCGGCGACGTCCTCGGCGGTGACCTGGGCGACGTCGTAGAGCTGCCGGGCGCCCTGGCGGGTCGCTTCGTGGGTGATGTGGGTGGGCAGCTCGGTGGCGACGACGCCGGGCTCGATGACGGTGACGCGGACGTCGGGCAGCAGCTCCTTGCGCAGCGACTCCGACCAGCCGTTGATGCCGAACTTGGTGGCCGCGTACACGCCGCTGCCGGCGTTGGCGATCCGGCCGGACGGCGAGGAGGGCCCCACCGGGACGTGAGCCCTGGCGACGGCCGCGGGAGGCTCATCCCGTCGGCAGGGAGAGCTCGAAGCAGCCGCCGGCGCCGGCGGACGGCCGACCGAGGGTGAGGTCGCCGCCTGCCGCGCGGGCGAGGCGGCGGGCCAGGGCCAGGCCGAGGCCGGCGCCGTCGTGGCCGTCCCCGGGATCGGCCCGGCGTCCTGGCTCGAACACCGCCTCGCCCACCCCCTCGGGGATGCCCGGGCCGTCGTCGCTGACCACCACCGTGACCGAGCCGGGCCGGCCCGCGCACTCCATGGTCACCGACGTCCGGGCGTAGCGGCGCGCGTTGTCGAGCAGCGGCGCCAGGATGCGCTCGACGATCGGGGCCGAGACTCCGGCCACGACCTGTGCGTCACCCCCGTGTACCCGAACCGGCGGCGCGTGCGGGAACTCCTGGGCGCTGCGCTCGGCCAGCGTGGCCAGCAGTGGCGCGAGCAGGCAGCGGCCCGGCGCCTCGCCGGTTCCGCCGCCCGCGCCGATCCCGTCGCGGGCCTGGGAGAGCAGCGTCTCGCAGATCTCCCGCATCCGCGCCGAGCTCTCGGCGATGGCGCGGTGGGCGGCCTGCTGTTCGGCGGCGTCCCGGGGCCTCGCCAGCAGCCAGTCCGTCTCGGCCGTGATCCGGGCCAGCGGTGTGCGGAGCTCGTGCGAGAGCTCCGCGGTGAGCTGCTGCTCGTGCCGCAGGACGGCGGCCAGCCGGTCCAGCAGTTCGTCGAGGTTGCCGGCGAGGGCGGACAGTTCGGCCGGGCGCCGTGCGGTGCCGAAGCGGCGGGTGGTGTCGGCGGCGCTCCAGGCCGCCGCCTGGGCGCTCATCGCCGCCACCGGGCGCAGCGCGCCTCCGACCACGGCCCGGGTGACGAGGTACACGGCCGCGAGCATGAGGGCGGCGAGGGCCGCCGCCGCGGTCAGGGCGAGTTCGGCCGTGGGTTCTCCGGGGTCCGGTCCGACGGCGGCCACGACGGCGCCGACGCGTCGGTCGCCCGCGAGGACGGGCAGGACGTAGAGGCGGGCGGGGTCGGGTCCGGTGCTGCGGCTGAATCCGGCGGGGCCGCCGGCGAGCCGGTCTGCGGTGTTCTGGAGGGCGCGCGAGGCGGTCGGGCGTTCCAGGGCCTGGTCGTCCTGGTAGATCCAGACGCCGACGTCGAGGGCGCTGTCGTCGGCGGGTTCGTCGATGGTGAGCCTGCCGTCGGCGGACGGGCGGACGGTGGCGGCCGCCGCCGTGGCCCGGGTGCGCAGCAGTTCGTCGGTCTGGCTGTTCAGTTGTGCGGTGAGCAGCCCTTGGAAGACGGCCGTCAGCACGGCCACCCAGACCGCGATGCTGACCAGGGCGATCAGTGCCAGGCGGCCGCGCAGAGTGCGGGGACGCAGCGAACGCAGCCGTGTCGGCAGCCGGTGGGGGCGGATCCGCCCGGTGGAGGGTCTCATTCGAACCGGTAGCCCACGCCGCGCACCGTGGCGATGCCGTGCGCGCCGTCCACCTGGCGCAGCTTGCGACGCAGGCGCGCCAGGTACTGGTCGAGGGTGTTGTC
The DNA here is from genome assembly GCF_042732955.1 of Kitasatospora sp. NPDC059747. Taxonomy (NCBI): domain Bacteria; kingdom Bacillati; phylum Actinomycetota; class Actinomycetes; order Kitasatosporales; family Streptomycetaceae; genus Kitasatospora; species Kitasatospora sp. NPDC059747. The sequence continues at coordinate 15,235 of NZ_JBHWGV010000124.1, forward strand.
GGTGACCATGGCGCCCTCCGGCCAGCCCGCGCGCAGCAGCGCCCGCCTGCGGACGACGGCTCCGGGTACCGCCATCAGGCAGGCCAGCAGCCGGAACTCGGTGGGGGTCAGGGCGACCGAGCAGTCCCGTCCGGCCAGGACGTGCCGGGCCGGGTCGAGGCGCAGCTCCGAGCCCCCGCTCCCGGGTTCGCAGCCGAACCGGCGCATGGCGGCGCGCAGCCGCGCGGCGAGCTCGGCCATGTGGAAGGGCTTGGCCAGGTAGTCGTCACCGCCGGCCGAGAACCCGGACAGCCGGTCGGTGAGTCCGCCGTGCGCGGTCAGGAACACCACGGGCACGGCGAAGCCGTGGGCGCGCATCGCCTGGCACACGTCCCGGCCGTCGGAGTCGGGCAGGCCGATGTCCAGCACCACGGCGTCGACCTGCTGCCGCACCGCGCGCAGCGCACTCGCGCCGTCGGCGGCCGTCAGCACGTCGAACTGTTCCTCGCGCAGGCCGCGGGCCAGGGCCTCGCGCAGTCCGTGGTCGTCCTCGACGACCAGTACCCGGTGATCGGTCATCGGCACAGTATCGCCCGTCCGGATGAGAGCAGCCTGGGCGGCTCAGGACGCCGGGGGCCGCCTCCCGGCAGGTGGCCCCGTGCCGCTGTGCCCGCGGTGACCTCGCGGATTCCCGCGGTGACGCGCTCAGGTTGTGTTCAGGTCGCGCGTGTCAGCCTCGGCGTCATGACATCCACCATGGAGCGATCCGGGGCCGCGTCGCTCGGCCGCCAGTTGATCAACAAGGTGCCCGAGGTCACGATCTGGTTCTGGGTGATCAAGATCCTCTGCACCACGGTCGGCGAGAGCTTCGCCGACTGGATCAACACGACCCTCGGCGTCGGCCTGGTCGACACCTCGTTGATCTTCACCGCCGTGCTGGCCGGCGCCCTGGGCTGGCAGCTCGGTACCAAGCGCTACGTCCCGTTCGTGTACTGGCTCACCGTCGTGGTGCTGAGCGTGACCGGCACCCTGTACACGGACATCCTCACCGACAGTCAGGGCGTCCCCCTCGCGGTGAGCAGCGGCGTGTTCGCCGGCGTCCTCGCCGTCGTCTTCGGGATCTGGTACGCGCGTGAGCGGACGCTGTCGATCCACAGCATCGTCACCCGCTCCCGTGAACTCTTCTACTGGCTCGCGGTCCTGGTGACCTTCGCCCTCGGCACCGCGGTCGGCGACTGGACCCTGGAGCTGACGGGCTGGGCCCCGGGCGTGTCGGTGCTCCTTCCGCTCGGGCTGATCGCCGCGATCGTCGTCGGTCGGCGCCTCGGCGCCGGCGCGGTGCTCTCCTTCTGGCTGGCCTACATCCTCACCCGCCCGCTCGGCGCCAACCTCGGCGACTGGCTCGCCTCGCCGAGCAGCGACGGGGGCCTGGGCCTCGGCACCGCCGTGACCAGCGTGATCTTCCTGGCCGCGATCCTCGCCACGGTCGTCCACCTCACCCGGAGCCGCAGCGACGTCATCGAGGCCGACGACGGGGCCCGCACGCCGCAGGCGGCGAACCCGGCGCGTGAGCGGGTCATGCTCGGCTACTTCGCCCTCGTGGCGGTGGCGGCCGGAGCGCTGCTCGTGTGGGCGAACCAGCAACCGCACGCGGCCGTGGCCGGCGAGGCCGACGCCCCGGCACCCGTGGCCGCTTCCCTCACGCCGCAGCAGGCGACGTCCTCCTTCCCCCCGGCGGAGATCGCGAAGTTCCGCACCATCGCGTCCGACACCCTGGCCAAGCTCGACGCCGGGGACCAGAAGGCCGCGACCAGCCGGGTGAAGGACCTGGAGACGGCGTGGGACGACGACCAGGACAGCCTCCAGCCCAAGAACGGGCAGGCCTGGCACTTCCTCGACGGCGAGATCGACCACGTCCTGACGTCGCTGCGCGCCTCGCACCCGGACAAGGCCGCCGAGGTCCAGGCGCTCGACACCTTCCTCGCCTCGCTCGGCTGACCGACCGCGACACCGACTGCCCGCCGCTCGGCGCAGTGCCGAACTCGGGCGCTGCGGAGGGCGGGAGCAACGTGGGGGGCCGGGGCGGGGGGGCCGCCGGCGGCGCCGCGCGACTGGAGCGCCGAGCGGGCCGCGCTGGAGGCCCACGAGCTGTCCTTC
>NZ_JBHWGV010000124.1:17380-26901 GCF_042732955.1 Kitasatospora sp. NPDC059747
CGCACCCCGCGCGCGCCCGGGGGGCGGGGGGGGGGCGGGGGGGGCGCGGGGGGGGGGGGGGCGCGGGGGCCCGGGGGGGGGCGCCGCGCCCCCCCCCCCCCCCCCACGGGTCTTCAGGGCCGCCAGTACCCGAGGGCGTGGGTGCGGGGCCTGGGGACGCCGAGGTCCTTGCGGACGAACCGGGCGAGTTCACGCGTGGTGACGGTGTCGCAGGCGATCCACACGTACGCCTCGGCCGGGTCGCCGAGCAGGCCGGGCAGGGCCGTGCGGACCTGGGCCGCCAGTCGTCCCCCGGCGTCCTCCCGGGGGACGAACCGGAAGTCGTGGTGGTCACGGCCGGTTCGCGACACCGGCAGTCGTTCGTCGCTGTCGTGCTGGGTCTCCAGCCAGATCGTCGCCGGCACGCCGGGCAGCGCGCGGAGCAGGGAACCGATCGCGGGGGCCGAGGCGCGGTCGCCGACGAGGAACATCCGGCGGGGCGTCGGCTCGGGGGCCGTGAAGGCGGATCCCTGGACGGTCGCCTGGATGGAGTCGCCGGGCGCCGCCGCGCTCGCCCAGCGGCTGGCCGGGCCGTCGTGGAGTGCGAAGTCGATGCCGAACGTCCCCGCGGCGGGGTCCGGGTCGACCAGGGTGTAGGCGCGCTGGTGCGGGCGGCCCGCCTCCGGGAACCACAGCCGCACCCACATGGTGGGGTGCACGCCGGTGGCGTCCAGCATGCCGCCGTCCGCGAAGCGCACCCGGCGGCATTCCGTGGTGACGTCCTCCGCGGCGGTCACCGTGAACGCGAAGTCCCGGCCCCGCATCACCTTGAGGGCCAGGCCCTCCCAACCTCGTCCCATGGCACTCCTCGATCCCGTGGATGGTGAAAGCGACCGGTGGGTCAGGCAGTCGCAGGCGTGGCCGGCCGGCGGGCCAGGGCGTCGGAGGCCTTCGCCGTCGCGTACAGGGAGACGGCCAGCGCGATGGTGAGGGCGGCGCCGCCGGCGAAGACGGTGCCCGAGGAGACGGCCTTCGGGCTGCCGGCCTCGGTGCGGGCCGAGCCGGAGATGAACGGCATCACGGCGAGCACGGCGACGCCGAGGACGACCTCGCCCCAGACGACCTTGGGGAAGTGTCGGAGCGTCAGGTGCAGCAGCGAGGTGGTGTCGTCGGCGGCACGCGCCCGGACGATCCGGGGCATCAGCCAGAACTGGTTGAAGGCGCCCGCGACGACCAGCCCGGCGACCAGGAGGATCTTGACGAGCAGGGCGACGCCGTAGCCGGTGGTCCACAGCTGCGAGATGCCGCCGATGTGCTTCCAGCTCAGCCACAGGCCGGAGACGGTGACCGCGCCGACGCAGACCATGGCGACGAGGCCGAAGCGCCGCCACATGTCGGCCCACAGCAGCCCGGCGCCGTCGCCGAGGCTCTTGCGGGTGCCGGCCAGGGCGACGAGCAGGGCCAGGCCGCCGAGCCAGACGGTGCCGGACACGATGTGGGCCTGGTCGAAGACCGGGTTCAGCCACCCGTCGAGGTCGGCGGGGGCGGTGGCCGGCACGGCGCCGATCAGGGTGACGGCGAGGGAGAGCGGCAGCGCGGCGAGGGCGATCCGGTCCACGTGGCGGCGGGCGGTCGGCGCGAAGAGGGCGATCAGGGCGGCGGCGGTCACGACCAGGACGGCGTTCTGGACGAGGTAGACCGTGCCCTGGGCGATCCAGGCGCCCTTGGCCGCGGGCGCCTGCAGGTAGTCCCATACCCGGCCCGGGGCGAGCGCGTCGCCGAAGGGCATGCCCTTGCCGGCGCGGGCGACGCGGGCGGCGAGCTGGAAGTAGCCCGCGACCAGCAGGACCACTCCGGCCCAGGCGAGGTAGCCGGCGGACCGTCTGCGCAGGATCTCGGCGTCCCCGGTGCTCGTTTCCGGGGCGCGCAGGGCCGGGCGCACGGTGGCCGCATAGGTGACGGTGGCTCCGACGGCCCCGCTGAGGCCGAGGAAGTAGCCGGTCTTGGTGAGGACCCGCCAGAGCTGGGGCATGGCGTATCCGGCCGTGTTCGCGGCCAACGAAGCATAGTGCATAAGGTAAGGCTAACCTAAATCTTATTCGGGGTCATGGCATGGGGGCGAAATTGCCGACCGTCACCGTCGTGTGGGCCGTGGGGCCGATCAGGGCTGGTCGTTGGCCCTGACCGGCCCCACGGCTCACACGACGGACCGGTGCGGTGACCGCGGCAGGTGCTCAGGTGCCGACCGCAGCGGATTCGGCGGTGGTGGTGCCGGCTCGCGCGGTCAGGGCGAGGCCGTAGCGGCGCAGCAGGAGGACGGCCGTGGTGGCCAGGCCGATGAGCAGGCCGAGCCACAGGCCGCGGGTCTCGCCACCGAGGGGGTAGGCGAGGAGCCAGGCGGCGGGCAGGCCGACGGCCCAGTAGCCGATGAGGGTGATGCGGAAGCCGCTTCTGGTGTCGTCGAGGCCGCGCAGGAGGCCGACGCCGATGTTCTGCGCGCAGTCGAAGAACTGCAGGACGGCGACGACAGCGAGGAGCCCGGTGGCGATGTGCAGGCCCTGCTGGTCGGCAGCCGTGCCGGGGTCGAAATAGGGCCGCAGGACGAGGCGGGGCACGGTGAGGTAGGCGATGCCGACCAGGGTGGTGACGACGGCACCGCAGGCCAGTGCGGTGTTCTTGATGCGGCGGGCGGCTGCGTATGCGCCGAGGGCGAGTTCGCGGCTGACGTTGATGGAGGCGGCGTGGGAGAGGCCGACGGCGACCTGGAAGACGATGTAGATCAACTGGTTGACGGCGGTGTGGGCGGCGAGCGCGGCGGCGCCGAAGCTGCCGGCGAGGAGGGCGGTGACGGAGAAGAACCCGGCCTCGGATCCGTAGGTGGCGGCGATCGGGGCCCCGAGACCGAGCAGGCGGCGCACCGTGCCGGGGTCTGCGCGCCAGAAGTCCGGGGTCAGCAGGGGCGCGAGCCGGGAGTCGCGGCGGGCGGAGGCGTAGAGGGCGAGGAAGGAGAGCAGGTGGACGCTGCTGGTGGCCACCCCGATGCCGGTGAGGCCGAGCTTGGGCAGGCCCCAGGTGCCGTGGATGAACGCCCAGTTGAGCGTGGCGTTGACGGCGACGGAGGCGATGGTGATCCGCAGCAGCGCCTGCGGGCGGCGCATGCCGACGGTGAACTGGCGGATCGCCTGGAACCAGAGGCAGGGCACCAGGCCGGGGGCGAGCGCGGCGAGCATGCCCTGGGCGCGGTGGGCGACATCCGCGTCCTGGCCGAGCCAGGTCGCGGCCTGGCCGATGAGGACCATGAGGACGGCGCCCGCGATGCCGGCGAGGGTGGCGACGGCCATCGCCGCCCGTACCAGGCCGCGCACCTCGTCGCCGTTCCCGGCCTCGGCGGCTGCGCCCTCGCTCCGTTCGGCGCGGGCGGCGGCGGCCGCGACCTGGTTGCCGACGGAGGTGACGAGCCCGACGCCCATGGTGCGCAGTTGGTTGAAGACGACCAGGGCGAGGCCGCCGGCCGCCAGGGCCTCGGTGCCGAGGGCGCCCATCATGATGGTGTCGGTGGTGGTGAGGGCGACCTGGGCGAGCTGGGTGAGGACGAGCGGGACGGCGAGGGCGGCGAGGGCGCGGCCGTCGCGGGCGAGGGTGGTCAGCTGCTGCATTGTCTTCAGTTCCTGCGGAGCTTGGTCAGCGTCTCGTCGATCCCCGCTTCGACCGCCGGGTCGAGGAGGTCGCGGGCGGTCATCCAGTCGTCGTTGAAGACGGTGTCCATGTACTTCTCGCCGCCGTCGTTGACGAAGGCGACCATGACGGCGTCGGGGGCGAGGCGGGTCAGCCGGTCCAGGGCCTCGTGCACGACGCCGCCCGCGGAGCCGCCGATGAGCAGGCCGGTGCGGCGGGCGACGGTCCGGGCGGTGGCGAAGGCCTCGACGTCGCCGACCTTGACGCCTTCGTCGATGAGGTCGTAGTCGACGAGCAGGCCGATGGTGGCGCCTTCGGGGGTTCCGGTGCCGGACTGGTAGTAGTCGTGGGCGGGTGGGCCGAAGGCGACGGAGCCCTTGGGCTCGACGCCGACGACCGCGACGCCGGGCACGTGCCTCTTGAGCTCGCGGGCGGTGCCGCACAGGCCGCCGCCGGTGCCGACGGCACCGATCAGGACGTCGACCCGGTTGTCGAGCGCCTGGGCGATCTCGCGGCCGACCGCGTAGTAACCGACCGCGTTGCTGGGGTTGTTGTGCTGTTCGGTGAAGAAGGTGTTGTCCTTGCCGCGGGCCATGTCCTCGGCGAGTTCCTCGCGAGCGGCGGTGTGGAGTTCCTCGCCGTCGGTGTCGGCGTCGACGTGGACGAGCTCGGTGCCCATGGCCTTCATGCCGCGCAGCTTGTCGGCGGCGGCGTGGTTGTCGACGACGGCGGTGAAGCGGTAGCCGCGTTCGGCGGCGACGACGGCGAGTCCGAGGCCGGTGTTGCCGGAGGTGGACTCGATGATGTGGCCGCCCTCGCGCAGGTCGCCGCGCCGTTCGGCGTCGAGGACCATCTGGCGGGCCATGCGGATCTTCGCGCTGCCGGTGGGGTTGAACATCTCCAGTTTGAGGAGCAGGCGGGCGCCGTTGTCGGCGCGGGCGAGTTCGAACAGCGGGGTGTAGCCGATGAGGTCGGAGATCCGGCTGACCACCGGGGGGCGGGTCAGGGCGTCGGTCATGGCGTGAGGCTCCGTCGGGATGTGGTGTGCGGGGTGGTGGTCAGCGGTCGAGGCGCCAGCGGGGCCGGCTGCCCCCGTCGGGGTGGTCGATGACGACCTTCGGCGGCAGCGGCAGCTCGTGGAAGGGGGACTCGTTGGAGTCCATCTGGTAGCCCGCGGTGTTGGGGTAGACGAGCAGGTCGCCGACCCGGGGCCGGGCGGGGAAGGGGACTTTGCGCCAGGTGAGCAGGTCGGAGTCCAGGCAGCTCGCGCCGCCGACGCACGCCGGGAAGGGCCCGGGCGTCGTCTCCGCCGAGCGCGCGGGGAGCAGCTGCGGTTCGGGCAGGTACTCGCTGTCGAACCACTGCTCGGACAGGCTCAGGCTGGTGCCGTCGACGGTGACGATGCCGTACCCGGTGCGGTCCTTGACGCCCTGGACGCGAAAGACCGAGGCTCCGGCCCGGTCCAGCAGGGCGCGGCCGGGCTCCAGCAGCAGCATGACGCCGGCCTCGCGAAGTCGGGTCGCGAGGCTCGCACCCGTGCCGCCCGGCCGGGCGGCGAGGATCGCGCGCAGGGCGTCGGATCCGGCGACGGGGGAGTGGTAGGGGTAGAAGTCGCCTGCGGCGAAGGACTTCTGGCCGTGGTAGTGCGCGGGGCCCTGCTCGGTGAGGAAGGCGTCCCAGGTGTCGGCGGCGACGTAGTCGACGGGGAATCCGCCGCCGATGCTGATCCGGTCCGCCTGCAGGCCCGACATCCTCGCCTTGAGGCAGAGTTCGACGAGTTCTCCGGCGAGGTCGGCGCGGGCCTGGATCTCGTAGCCGGAGAGGTGGAAGCTGAACCCTTCCATGCGGACGGTGTCGCCGGCCCGGGCGCACCGGTCCAGCGCCTGCTGCAGCTGTGCGTCGTCGAGGCCGAAGCGGCTGCGGCGCTGGGAGGGCGGGTGGCGGCGCAACAGGACCCGGGCCGGGCGCTCGCCCGTGCGGGCGAGCAGCCGGTCGAGTTCGTCGAGGGCGTCGACGGCGATCAGCGCGCCCTGCCGCACGGCCACGCTCAGCAGTTGCTCGGACTTGGCCGGCCCGGTGACGACGAGGTCCTCGCCGCGCACTCCGTGGCCCAGCGCCTCGCGCAGCTCGCCGAGGGAGGCGACGTCGACGCCCGCGCCCGCGGCGGCACAGCGGTCGATGAACGCGCCGGCCTTGTTGGCCTTCTTGGCATAGTAGACGCGGCCTTCGACCCGGGCGTCGGCGAGCGCGGCGCGGAAGGCGGCCAGGTTGGTGGCGAAGCGTTCGGGCAGCAGGTAATGGAAGGGGCCGCCGAGGCCGTGGGCGAGTTCGTGGAGCAGGCCACTCGCGTGCAGACGTTCGGTCAGCGGGTCGGGGTGGGCGGGCAGGGTCAGCGCCACAGGGCCACCTCGGTGCCGAGGCCCTGGCCGGCGGCGAGCTGGGCGAAGCGGTGGCCCAGTGCGATGTCGGTGACGACGAGTCCGCTGTTGTAGGCGAAGATCCGCTGCCCGGGGGCGGTGCGGGCCTTGGAGACGCCGGAGATGACGACGGGCAGCTCCAGGTCGACGGCGGGCAGGTTGCCGTCGGCATCGGCCATGTCGGTGCCGGTGACGCGCATCTGGGCCTCGCTGGTGGCGATCACCCGGTCCGCGCGGTGGAGGGTGGACGGCGCGAGGCCGTGACCGACGAGGATCGACACCGAGCCGGACTTGAGCCAGTCGGCCTCGACGGCGGCCGGGGTGTGGCCGCCGGCGGTCGCGACGATGACGTCGGCGTCGCGGGCGGCGGCCTTGAGGTCGGTGACCAGTTCCAGCTCGCGGTCGGGGAAGTGGCGGGCGAGTTCGGCGCGGACGGCGGCGATGCCGTCGGGGTGGGTGCCGGACAGCAGCAGGCGCTCCAGCTTCGGCAGGGTGGTGAGCAGGAACGGCAGCGCGAGGCGCCCCTGGGTGCCGGTGCCGATCACCAGCGCGGTCGAGGCGTCGGGGCCGGCGCACTCGCGGGCCAGCAGCGCGGAGACGGCCGGGGTGCGCAGCGAGCCGATGCGCGAGCAGTCCATCATCGCGACGGGCAGGCCGGTGACGTCGTCGTAGACGGTCAGCGTCGTGTAGTAGTGCTGCTCGTCGCGGCCCTTGTCGAGGCCGTGCTTGTACGAGGTCTTGACGGCGACGACGTTGCGCACGCCGTCGCGTCCGAGCATGGCGTAGGACACCGAGTGGCCGTCGGCGGGCTTGACGGTGAGTTTGCGCGGGTTGTCGGACTGGCCGGCGGCCAGGGTGCGGTAGGCCTGTTCGACGGTGTCGACGACGTCGGCGAGGCCGATGTCCAGGCCGGCGAGGTCGCTGGTGGACAGTACGCGCAGGGTGGTGTCGTCCCGGTCCATGGATGTGCCCTTTCGAGGTGGTGGGGCGGCTTCGGTGATGGCGGTTCAGACGAGTCAGACGGGTCAGGCGGCCCAGGCGGTGAGGGCGGCCTGGCCGTAGCCGTGTTCGTCGTGCTCGGCGAGCGGGCGGGTGGGACGGTCCTCGACGCGGACGGAGGCGCGCTTGAGCCAGCGGTCGGTGCCGTCGTAGCGGGCCCGGAAGGGGACGCGGCCGTGGACGACGAGGTCGTTGTCGACGACCAGGACGTCCCCCGGCTCCAGGCTCACCGCGACCGAGACGCGGGCCAGCTCCTCACCGAGGCGCTCGTACGCCTCACGCCACGCCCGGTCGGTCTTCTCCAGCGGGGTGTAGGCGGGGTCGTAGCGCATGGTCAGGCCGTCGGGACCGTCGAAGAGGGTGGGTACCGGGGCCGGCCGGCCGCCGAACTTCCGGGCCTGCTCGTAGGCGTCGTCGGGCAGGATCGGCGCGACGGGGCGCTTGAGCTGTTCCAGGTCGGCCTGCGCGAGTTCGGCCAGGCGCACACTGGCGGCGGTGGTGGCGATGCCGTCGTGGTTGCGCATGCAGCACAGCAGCAGCAGGTGGGCGCGGCCGGGGTGGAAGGCGTCCTCGGTGTGCGGGGTGAGCAGGACCGAGCTGGACGCGCCGGTCTGCTCGCTCTCGTGGCCCGGCGAGGGGACGATGTTGTGCACGAACCGGCCGTCCTGCTGGCCGTCCCAGGCGATCGGAGTGCCCATCAGGGCGGAGACGAGCAGCAGGGTCACGTCCCACAGCGCGCCGGCGTCCGCGACGGTCGACCAGTGGCCCGGGGTCGGGCCGAGCTCGGCGTCGTCGACGGTCAGGCCGCGCAGGACGAACAGGCCGTCAGCGGTGTCGACCGGGCGCAGCCGGTGGCGCAGCGCCTCGCTGAACTGGGCGCACATGACGGGCAGGTCGGCCAGCAGGGAGGGGCTGGTCGCGGAGCCGTGGAAGGCCAGCAACTTGGCGGCGGTGGTGGTGAGTTCCGTGGCGGTGGCGGTGTCGAGACGGCGTACCGGGGCAGGGCAGGTGGGCACGGGGGGACCTTCCGGGGGCAGGGGAGGAGAGATGGCGCGGGCACGTGGCATCACCGCGCCGGTGCGGGACGGCGGCGGGAGCTGGGCGTGGGGGTGTGGTCCGGGGCGGCTCGAACGGCCGGACGACAGGAAACGTAACAACGACTCCGAAGTAAGGCAAGCCTTACCCGGTCCGGTGTCTACATGTGCGTAGTCTCGGTTTCGGGCGGCGGCGCAGGCGGCGCACGGGCTCAACTCCCCAGCTCATGGCCTGTCTTGTGGTTGAAGGGCGCACGGTCCGAGGTGTGGTGCGCCGCGCTCGGCGGCTTGCGCCCCGTCTCGAACTTAGGGTAGGTAAACCTAAGCAAATCGAGCGCGACCCGAATCGAGGAACGAACGTGGGCGTCACCAGACGACAGCTGCTGTGGGCCGGTGCCGGTATCGGGGCGGCCGGGGCACTCGCTGCCTGCAGCAGTGGCGCGGGCGGATCCACGAGCGCCGCTCCCTCTGACGGCACCTCCCAACAGCCCCGCGCCGGCGGCACGTTGAAGGTCGGCGCGCTCGGCAAGGCCTCGGCGGTCACCCGCGACCCGCACGGGACCCAGGCCAACGAGAGCGACTACCTGATCATCAGCCTGATCTACGACACGCTCGCGATACCCGGGGACAGGACCAACACGGCCCCGCGCCTGGCCGCTTCGTGGAAGCCGTCCGAGGACCTGAAGACCTGGCGCTTCACCCTCGCCGACGGCGCCACCTTCCACGACGGCACCCCCGTCACCGCCGACGACGTGGTCTGGTCGCTCAAGCGCCTGCGCAACACCCCGGCGGGAAAGAGCCGTCTGCCCGGTATCCAGCCCGAGGGCATCACGGCCGAGGACGCCAGGACCGTCGTCCTGGTCTCCGACTACCCCAACGCCGACCTGCCGCTGCTGACCCGCCTGACCACCTTCGTCCTCAAGAAGGACACCAAGGACGACGCGATCGCCGGCGCCCCCGGCACCGGCCCGTTCAAGATCGACTGGTACCGCGACGGCAACGCCCGCCTGGTGCGCAACGACACCTGGTACGGCGGCAAGGTCCTCCTCGACGCCGTCGAGGTGCGGCTGTTCGAGAGCCCCCAAGCCATGGCCAACGCCCTGCTCGCCGGGCAGATCGACGTCGCCTCCAACGTCGGCGCCGTCGCCGCCCGCACCGCCGAGGCCCGCAAGGACGTCCGGATCCTGCGCCGGCCCAACGACATGGCGATGCCGATCGTCATGCGCACCGCCGACGGCCCGTTCGCCGACGTGCGGGTGCGCGAGGCCCTGCGGCGCGCCGTCGCCCCCCACCCCGGCCCGCGGGGTGTTGCGCCCCGCGCGGCCGCCCGCAACGCGGGCCGGCTGGGCATTTCGGGCCGGGGTGACGTCCTGGGGGGTGACCAACACCATCGACTCCACCGGGCCGTACCCGTTGG
>NZ_JBHWGV010000125.1:0-13355 GCF_042732955.1 Kitasatospora sp. NPDC059747
AAACCCCCCCCTCCCCGCCCGGCCCCACCCCCCCCGGCGCCCGGGCGCTCGCCCCCCCCCCCGGGCCGCGCCCCGGGGCCTTCCCCCGCCCCCGGCGCCCCGGGGCCGGGCCGGTCACGGGTGGCGCAGCGCCTCGGTGAGGTGGTTCGCCGCCTCGATGACGGCCTGGGACAGGCGCGCGCCCGGGTGCCGGGTGAGCCGTTCGATCGGGCCGGAGACGGTGACCGCGGCCACCACCCGGTTGGACGGCCCGCGCACCGGCGCCGACACGGACGCGACCCCGAGCTCGCGCTCGCCGATGGACTGCGCCCAGCCCCGCCGCCGTACGCCGCTGAGGGCCGTGGCCGTGAAGCGCGCCCCCTGGAGCCCCCGGTGGAGGCGCTCCGGCTCCTCCCAGGCGAGCAGGATCTGGGCGGCGGCGCCGACCTTCATGGGGAGCGTGACCCCCACCGGCACCGTGTCGCGCAGACCGGAGAGCCGCTCCGCGACGGCCACGCAGATCCGGACCTCGCCCTGACGGCGGTACAGCTGGGCGCTCTCGCCGGTGACGTCGCGCAGGTGCACGAGCACCGACCCGGCGGCGGCCAGCAGCCGGTCCTCCCCCGCCGCCGCCGACAGCTCGGCGAGCCGGGGGCCGAGGACGAACCGGCCCTGCAGGTCCCTGGTCACCAGCCGGTGGTGTTCCAGCGCGACGGCCAGCCGGTGGGCGGTGGGGCGTGCCAGGCCGGTGGCGGCGGCGAGTCCGGCCAGGGTGATGGGGCCGGACTCCAGGGTGGCGAGGATCGCGGTGGCCTTGTCGAGCACGCCGACGCCGCTCGTGAGCTCCATGGATGGGTACTCCAGTCTCGAATCCGCGGCCGACGGGTGGGTTCGGCACGCGGGGGCTCCCCGCGGGGAGCGCGGGGGTGGTCAGCGAGAACGGGCCGGAGAAGTCGGCCGGATGCCTGCGCCGGGCACGAGACGGGTACGCGGAAGGGCCGGGGCGGGAAGCGCCCGGGCGAAGGACAGCACAGAGAGCACCGTGTCTCCTCATCTTTCCCGCGCCACGTTGGCGACAGGCCGGAGTTGGCACTGATCCCGGACGGCACGGCGCGTACTTCGGACGCCGGGTCGAACGGGGAGTTGCCGGGGCTTCGTAGGGCCGGTCCCTCCACCCCTCTGGATGATTCGCGAGGAACGATACAAGACTCCCCGCCCCGCCCGCCAAACTCCCCCCTCCTCCTTCGTGGGAGCACGGCTCCCGCCGGGCCCGGTCGGCGGGGCTCTGGCATGATCACCGGCCATGACCGACCTCGCGTTCGACGCCCTGCTCTGCGACCTGGACGGCGTCATCCGCTTCTACGACGGCGACGAGGTGACGCGGCTCGAACGGGCCGCCGGCCTCGCCCCGGGCACGACGACGGAGATCGCGTTCGCCCCCGAGCGCGACCTCCCGCTGCTGCTCGGGCGGATCACCCGCGCGCAGTGGGCCGCGTCCATCGCCGAGGCCCTGGCCGCCCACGCCCCCGCCCCGCAGGCCGCCGAACTCGGCCGGCTGGTGGCGCCCGTCCTGGGCGAGGGTGGCACGGCCGCCCCGTAGGGCGTCGGCCTGACCATTCGTCACATCCTGTTCCGCTCAAGGAAGATCACCGAAACCTCCGTTCCGAATCGGGGCGCTCGCGTCGCGGATCCGGACATCTGTCACGGTTTCGAAGCGGCAGTGCCACGACTTCGCATATCCCTCACCGAGCCGCGACCGGAGCTCTACCGTTTTACCGACGGTCCCCTTCTCGACCGTCCCCGAGCGGAGGGCGAGCACATGAACGGTCGCCAGGGTCCGGTCGTGCGGTCGGGGGTGGTCGCCGTGGCGCTGTGCGCAGCCGCGGCCTGCTCCTCCGGCACGAGCCAGGCCCACGACGGCGTGCAGGACCTCGTGACCGGCACCGGGTTCGACACCGGGCAGCAGCGGATCACCGGGGCCTCGACCACGTTCCCGGTCGGCCAGACCGCCTACGTGGCCTTCATCACCGACGCGGGCGGCGCGGGCGGGACGGTACAACTCGACCTGGTCCGCGGCGGGCAGTCCGAACCCGAGGCACGCAGCCTGCCGGTCACGGTCGCCCAGGGCCGGCACGTCTACACCAAGCGGATCGACCTCGCCATCGCGGGGAGCGTCCAGGTCCAGGCGCTCTACAACGGCGTGGTGGTCAAGTCCCTCTCCCTGAAGGTCGGGTGAGGACCATGACGATCCGACCGGTGCGCGGCGCGGCGCCGCTCCTCGTGACCGTCGCGCTCCTCACCCCCCTCGTCGGCTGCGGCAGCTCCGGCCATGCGGCCGCCCCTCCGCCGAAGTGCGACACCTCCTACGTCTACACCAACGTCAAGGACGGCGGCACGGCGCTGGAGGTCGTCGACGCCCAGATGTCGCAGAACCAGACCGGCTCGACGGAGACCTGGTCGGTGAGCACCACCCGCGAACAGACCCTCTCCATCCAGGAGTCGGAGAGCACGACGGTCAAGGCCCACGTCGCCGTGGCGGGCACCGCGCTCGTCACCGGCGCCTCGGCCTTCGTCCCCGCGGCCGAGGGGCAGGCGAACGCCGTCTTCGACTACGAGCACCGGACCGACTCGTCCGTCTCCCGCACCTCGTCCAAGTCCACCAACACCAAGGTCGCCATCCAGGTGCCGCCCGGCACCACCGCCTACGCCCTGTACGGGGTCGTCATGAAGTGGACGACGGGCACCGTGCGGACCGGCGCCTGCGGCGGAAGCACCGGCGGCGGCGAGACGAAGACCTTCATCCTGCCCGAGGCCTACACGTGGTGCAGCTGGTTCGTCGGGCCCGATTCCTTCACCGACGGCAACCAGAGCCCGTGCGAAGTGGTGCCCGGGCAAGGACCGCAGAGCGTCAACTGAACACCACCAGAGAAGGGTTCGGACCCGTGCAGCCCGTCAAGATCAGCGTCCAGTCCGGAGCGCTCGCCGCCATCGGCGTGATCGCGTTCATCGACAGCTTCCTCCCGTGGTACACCGTCTCCGAGAAGTCGGGCGCCACGGGCCTCCTCACCCAGTACGCGGCGAGCGGCAACGCCTGGGACGTGGGCGCCGGCGCCTGGATCCCGATGGTCGCCCTCGTGGCCGTCGGCATCATGGCCGCCCTCCCCGCCATCGGCCGCGGCCTGCCCGCCCGCCAGGGCCACGCCACCAATCTCGTGCTCGCGCTGATCGCCACCGTGATCGTCCTGCTGCGCTGGCTCACCTACCCGTCGATCCCCGTCGGCCAGTCCGCCTTCATCGACGCCGGCGCCGACGTCGGCACCTACCTCGGTGTCCTCCTCGGCCTCGCCGCCACCGGCGCCGCCTACCTCGGCTTCACCGCCAACGGGGGGACCCTGGACAGCTTCACCAAGATCTTCCGCACCCCGCCCGCATAGGCGGTCCTCTCGCAGGCAGGCCGGGGAGTCCTCGACTCCCCGGCCTTTGCGCACACCCGGGTCAGGCCGCGATCGCGCGGGCCGCCCGTCGGGTCTTGATGTCGCGGTAGCAGTACGCCGCGATGGTCAGGACGAACACGGTGAAGTAGGGCCACGTCTCCGAGAGGGCCAAGTGGCGGCCCCAGGTCTGGCTCACGAACACTGCGATCTGTCCGATGACGCCTGTCGCGGCCACGCGCCCCGTCACACGCGTCAGACCGGTGGAGCGCGCTTTGAGTACTGCCGTGTAAATCCAGGTGATCAGAACGGACGAAAGCCCGATTCCCATCCTGAAGGCCGTGAAGAGCAAGAACACCCAGAGGCACACCGAGAGGACTGCCTGCCCCAGGATGATCGACCACGCCGCGACGTCATAGCGGTCCAGCGCCTGCGTCGATCCGGTGTCCGGCCGTGGACGGGGGCTGCTCTCTCTGCGGGTGGGGGCCGGAGGCGGGAGCGGGGCCGTCGCTGCCGTGGAGGGGCGTCGGTCGGTCCGTCCTCCCGAGGGTGCGGGGCTTCCGGCAGGATCGGAGGTGTCGTCGACGTGCCGTAGCGCCAGGGAGAGCTCGGTGGCACTCGCGTACCGCCGGTCGGGGTCCTTCTCCAGCAGCCTCAGCACGAGGTCGTCCCACGCCGAGGGAACCCCCGTGGACACCGAGCTGGGTGCGGCCGGCTCCTGGGTGAGATGTGCCGTGAGGTGTCCCACGGCGTCGGGGGCCTGGAAGGGGAGGCGGCCGGTGATCATCTCGAAGAGGAGGCAGCCGAGGGCGTACAGGTCGCTGCGCGGTTCCGGGTAGCCGCGTGCCTGCTCGGGCGCCATGTAGGGGGGTGTGCCCACGATGAACCCGGTCTGGGTGAGCCGGTCCCCGGTCGCGTAGGGGTCGGCCGCCCTCGCGATGCCGAAGTCGAGGACCTTCACCGTGCCCGACGGCGTGATGAGGACGTTGGACGGCTTGATGTCCCGGTGCGTGACTCCGGCCGCGTGCGCCGCGGCGAGCGCGTCCGAGATCAGCGCGCCCCATCGGGCCGCGTCGGCGAGGGCGACGGCGCCTCGGCGCAGCATCGTGTCCAGGCCCTCGCCCCGCACCAGCTCCATCACCAGGAACGGGGCCCGTTCGCTCCCCTCGCCGGTCTCACCGAGGTCGTGGATGGTCACGATGTTCGGGTCCTGCAGTCGGGCGGTGATGCGTGCCTCGCGCAGGAATCGGGCGCGGGCCTCGTCCCCGCGGCTTCCGTCACCCGCGAGCAGGGAGATCACCTTGACCGCGACGCTGCGGCCCAGCGTCTCGTCCAGCGCCTCCCACACCTGCCCCATGCCGCCCTCGCCGAGCTGCCGCACCAGCCGGTAGCGGCCCCCCAGGAGCTGGTCCCGCATCATCATGCCCCGCCCGCTTCGTCCGCCTCGCCGTCGAGGACCGTCCGACCCTCCGCCGACTCGCCCGTGCTCCCCGGCTACCGGCCCTTGGCCCTGCATCATGCCGTACACGCCGGATTGGCGCGGGCGAACGGCCGAAGATCGACCACTTGGGGGCGAGTGATCGACACCGGAGGGGGTGGGCGGCCTCCGGCGGATCCGCCCTGCGGCGGGAGGGGCCTTCCTGCCTATGGCGTGCCGACGGTCCAGTGGACACGTGGCGGGTGGTCTCCGGTCGAAGGGCGGCACAGGCGGCGTTCCAGGTCGGCGAGGTGCCAGGCCGGTCTCGACCGCAGGCGGGACGCGACGGCCGACACCGCTCCAGGGGTGTACCCGCAGGCTCGGAGGATCCGCCCGGCGGCCTCGGGCTCGGCGGCGACCCGGCCGGCGCCCACCACTCTGGTCAGGAGCAGCAGCGCCTCCTCCTCGGTGAAGGCGCCCAGTCGGTGCGGTTCGGCGCCCTCCAGGCCGGTCATGGTGTGCTGGCCGGTGATCAGCACCAGGCACGTCGGGGAGGCCGGCAGGAGCTCGCGGACCTGGGCGGTGGTGGCGGCGTCGTCCAGCACGACGACCGCCCGCTTGCCGTGCATCCGCTCGCGGAACAGGGCGGCGCGCTCGGCCGGTCCGGTCGGGACGTGCTTCGCGGGGACCTCCAACTGCCGCAGGAACATGCCGAGTACGGCGGCCGGATCGGCCGGTGGGTGCTCGGGGTCGCTGCCGCGCAGGTTGACGTACAGCTGGACGTCGGCGCACCGGCCGTCGCGGACGAGGCGGTGTGCGGCGTGCAGGGCGAGTTGGGTCTTCCCGATCCCGGCCGGGCCCTCGATCGTCGATACCACGGCTGCCGCTCTGCCGAAGTGACGTACGAGCGACGCTAGTTCGCACTCGCGACCGGTGAACGTGGCGAGATCGGCGGGCAGTTGCCGCAGGACGCCGACCGGTCCGCCGGCCCGCGCGTCGGAGTGCACCCGCGTGCAGGCCGCCCGCCAGCGGGCCGCGTCGGCCTCCCCCGCGCCGAGTGCCCGGACGACGGCCAGGACGAGGTCCTGGTCGAGCCGGCGGCGGTCCGGCTTGAAGACGTCGGCGACGGTGCTGTGGGAGACGGGCTGCGGCGGGCGCAGCAGCGGCCCGACCCGCTTGGCCAGCGTCCGGAGGGACGGCCCGCCCGCCCAGAGCCGCAGCCGTTCCAACGCCCGGATGAACTCGGCCAGATCGGCGGCGCCGGCCGGATCCGGCGCGCCCGTCCGCTCCTCCCGCATCACGGGGCGAGTGTAGGCGCCCGGTCCGACATCCGGGAGCGGGTGGGACCTGAGTTGGCCTTCATCGGGCCTCCCCGTGGCGACCGGTCGGATCGTGCCCGGTCGCCGGGTCCGCCGCCTCGGGCCGCAGGAGACCGTCGATCCGCGCCGCCACCGCGAGCAGGTCCCGGTCGGCCGTCCGCCGCCCGATGAGCTGGACGCCGACGGGGGCGGAGCCGGTGACCGGGAGCGGGACCGTCAGTGAGGGCAGGCCCGCAGTGGCCGCCGGCGAGGTGTTGCGGATCAGGGTGGGGAACGTCGGCACGTCACGGCCGTTGAGGGGCAGGGACTCCTCGTACCGGTGCAGCGGCCGGGCGCACACCGGTACGGTCGGGCTCAGGAGCGCGTCCAGGCCGTGGGCGGTGACGAGTTCGTCGTACGCGGCCTGCATCGCCTGCCGCTCCGCAAGCGCGCCGCGCAGGACGGCGGGGCCCGGGTACCCGGGGGCGGTGGGCAGTGCGGTGGCCTTGAGCGTCTCCGCGATGACCGGGTCGGCGACCGCGTCGAGCACGTCGGCGGGTGTGAGCCCGGTGCGGTGCCCGTCGAGGTAGCGGCCGAGCGCGGCGCCGAACTCGCCGAAGACGAGCGGGAACCCGACCCGGGAGTCGTACGCGACCAGGTGTGCCGTGTCCACCGGGACCCACTCCACCCCCGCCGCCGTCAGGCGGTCGACGGCCGCCTCCCAGGCGCTGCGGACCGGGCCCTCCAGGTCCTCGGTGAACACGTGCCGCGGCAGGCCGAACCGGAGCGGGCGGCCCGGGTCCCGCGGGATTCCGCTCTCCCCGGTGACGAGGGTGTCCAGCGCGATGAGCCGGTCCAGGCTGCGGGCCAGCAGCCCGGGGGTGTCCCGGGTGGTGGACAGCGGCGTGACACCCGCCGAGGGGTAGCGCCCGGCACTGGGGCGCAGGCCGTAGATGCCGTTGAGCGCCGCCGGGATGGTGACGGAACCGCCGGTGTCCGTGCCGAGCCCGGCCTCGGCGACCCCCGCGGCCACCGCGGCCGCCGTCCCGCCGCTGCTGCCGCCCGCGAACAGGGCCGGGTCGGTGGCGTTGCCGACGGCGCCGAAGGTGTGGTTGCACGAGGTGGCCCCCAGGGAGAGCTCGTGCATGTTCGTCTTGCCCAGGACGATCGCCCCCGCGGCACGCAGCGCCGCGACGACGGGCGCGTCGGCTCCGGGGACGAAGCCGGCGAGCGCGGGTGTACCCGCGGTGTTGGGCAGGCCGGCGACGTGGATGTTGTCCTTGACGACCAGGCACCAGGGCTCCCGGCTCCCGTGCGCGTCATGGCGGGCCGCCTCCGCGAGCGCCTTCCCGGCGTCCAGGGTGACGAACGCGTTGAGGTGCCCGACGGCGGCGGCCCGGCCGAGCGCGGCGGACACGACCTCGTGCGCGCGGCGCCGGCCCGCGGCTCCCGGTTCGGCCATGGGGTCGTCTCCTTCGTGCTCGCACGTGTCGAAGGCCGTGCTACCCGCTCAGGCCGTGGTCATGCCGTGACCACCCGGTGGCTCAGCACGCTCCACGGGAGGCCGTGCCCACTCCCGCCCGGCGCGAGCCACGGCACCGCTTGGTCCGCGCTCATGCGCCGTGCGGCGGGGTGAGGAGCTCGTCCACCCGGTCGGTACGGACTCCGGGCGGCGTGTCGCGGTCGACGTCGAGGAAGCGGCGGTTGGCCTGGTGCCACTGGTGCGAGCCGGCGATCCAGTCCCGCACGGCCCGGCAGTAGCGTTCCGCTCCTTCCCGCGTCCCACCGGCCTGTTCGGCGACGGCGACGAGCGCGCGGCAGGCCTGTTCGACGTCGTCGGTGCGCCGAGCGGTCAGCGCAACGGCCCGGCGGGCGGCTTCGCTCCAGTAGCTGAACGGCCCCTGGGCTGGCATCGGGTTCACTTCCTCGTTGGTCGTCATCGACGTAGCAGCCGGTCGGACGCGGCAGCGGCCGGCCCACCACCTGCACCCGTCACTCCGTAAGCCGTACCACGGCGCGCACCGGTGCATGCGGGGAGCGCTGACCCAACTCGGCCGAAGGATTGGGATGATGGAGAGATGGAGCCGAATCAACTGGTGCAGCAGCAGGACGAACTCCAGGTCGAGGCGGACGAGGTGAACAAGGATCTGGGGCTGGACGAGCTGCTCGGGCGGCTCGGGGATCCGGTGCGGGTGGGGAGTGCGGCGCTGGGGCTGATGGTGCGCCGGGACCTGGACGTCACGGTGGTGTGCCCCCGGCTCGACGCGGGTGTGCACGAGGCGGTGGCCGGGATCGGGGCGCGGCTGGCGATGCACGAGCGGGTGCGGCAGGTGCGGTTCCGCAATGACACCGGCGCCTGGAACACCGATCCCGGCTACCCGGACGGGCTGTACCTCGGACTGGACTACCGGTCGCCGCGGGGCCACAAGTGGTCCCTGGACATCTGGTTCGTCGACGAGCCCGAGCGCCAGCCGGACCTGGCGCACCTGCGGACGCTGCCGCAGCGGCTCACCGCCGAGGCCCGGGAGGCGATCCTGCTGATCAAGCACGCGTGGGCGGAGAGCCCCGAGTACGGCCGGAGCGTGCGCAGCTGGGACGTCTACCGGTCGGTGCTGGACGACGGGGTGCGCACGGTGGCCGGGTTCGATCAGTGGCGGGCGGGCGGCCCGTCGGCGTCGGTGGTGCAGAGTTCGCAGTCCTGGACCGACGCTCCGTCGCCCTCCCATGGGCCAGGATGGGAAGCGTGAGCCTCTACGTCGTTCTCGCCGGTGACCACGTCCGGCTCCAGGAGTCCGCTTTCGCGCCTGCCGGCACCGCTCCCGGGGGTGTCATCCCCGCGACGGCCTTGCGGGACGCCGATCCGACGGCCGTCCCGCCGGAGATCCGGACGCTCTCCGGGGACACGGTCTTCGTCTCGGCCGTGCAGCGTGGGGAGTTGGAGCGCTTCTGCGCCGCCAACGGGGTTCCCCTACGTGTCAGGCCCGACGTCTGGGGCGACCTCCTCGAGTACTTCCTCGATACGGGGTTCACCCCCGGGGCCCGGGCGGCCACTCAGGCACGTCTGAGCCTGGTCGGCCTGGGCGAGGGCGAGGTGGCCGGCATCAGGCACGAGGTCGCCCCGCTCATGCACGCCTACAACGGCCTCCACCAGGACTGGTACCACCTCGGCCTCGCCGACCTCCTGGACGCCGCCACCGCCGACCGGACTCCCGGACACCTGCGCATCCCACCCGCCGAACGAGCCGCCTTCTGCGCCTGGGCCATGGGGATCGCAGACCTCGGGCACGCTCAACGCGGCTGACGGCCGTCGAACAGCCGGCTCGCCAGCGCCTCCTCCCCGGCCGGGGTCAGGCGCAGGGCGCGGGTGTTGGCGGCCAGGGTGATCCAGCCGGCGGTGGTGAAGGCGTCCAGGAGGTCGGCGCCGAGGCGGCCGGCCAGGTGGTGCCGCTGCTCGGTCCAGTCCACGCAGAAGCGCAGCAGCGGACGGCGCCGGTCGTCGGCGAGGTGGCTCTCCGGCACGCCGAGGCCGGTCAGCACCGGTACGGCGGCCGGGCCGAGCCGGTACGGGTGTTCCGCGTCCGCGGGCCCGTCCTGCGGCCCGCCTGCGGGGACGAGTGCGCCGCTGTCCAGCAGTGCCTCGGTGACGGCGACGCCGAACCGCCCGGCGGCGTGGTCGAAGCACACGCGTGCCCGCCGCAGCGCCTCGGCGCGGTTGCCGGCGCGGAGCGTGCGGGCCACGGGCTGGGCCGGGGCGAGGGCGGCCAGGCCCTCCATGAGTTCGGCGATCCGGCGGTCGGCGAGCTCGTAGTAGCGGTGGCGCCCCGCCTGGCGGACGGTGATCAGCCCGGCCGCGGTGAGCCGGTTGAGCTGGGCGCTGGCGGCCTGGGCCGTGACGCCCGCGTGCTCCGCCAGCGCGCCCGCGGGCAGGCTGCGGCCGCCGGCGAGCGCCATCAGGATGCGGGCGCGGGTGCCGTTGGCGAACAGGCCCGCCACGCGGGCGATGTCGGGTTCGCCGGTGCGCGCGGGGGAGGTCATGCGGTCATTGTGCCCCCGGCACGCTTCCACGGGCGTGGAAGCGGTTCGCTGCGATCGTCGGGGCATGAATCGGAGAGTCCTGGCCGTGCCGCTCGCTCCCCCGACGCCCGTCCGCGTACGGCGACGCGTGCTCGCCGCGACCGGAGCCGCCTACGTCGTCGTCCTGCTGGACGCGTCGATCGTGAACGTCGCGCTGCCGGGCGTCTCCGGCAGTCTCGGCGTCGGCGTCGACGGGTTGCAGTGGGTGGTGAACGCCTACACGCTCGCCTTCGCCGCCCTGCTCCTGACCGGCGGCACTCTCGCAGACCGTTGGGGTGCCCAACAGGCCTACGTGGCGGGCCTGTTGCTGTTCACCGCCGCGTCCGCCGGCTGCGGCCTGGCAGGCGGCTTCCCCGCACTGGCCGCCGGGCGGGCGGTGCAGGGCGCGGGCGCGGCCGTCCTCGTCCCGGCCGCGCTCAAGCTGATCGACCAGGCCCATCCGGAGCCCGGACCGCGGGCCCGGGCGATCGGGGTCTGGATGTCGCTCGGCGCCGTCGCGATGGCCGCGGGGCCGCTGGTCGGCGGCGGCCTGATCTCCTGGCTCGGCTGGCGCAGCGTCTTCTTCGTCAACCTGCCGATCGGCCTCGCCGGGGTGTGGCTGGCGCGGAGCGTCACGGGGAGGGCCGTAGAGCCCGTGCCACAACGCCTGGACGTGGCCGGGCAGGTGGCCGCCGCCGTCGCGCTCGGTCTGCCGATCGCCGCCCTCATCCAGGGCCGGGACTGGAGCGCGGTGGCGGTCCTGGCCGTCCTGGCGGTGTCCGCCGCAGCAGCCGTGGCGTTCGTCGTCGCGGAGGTCCGCAGCCCGCACCCGATGCTCCCGCTGTCGCTGTTCCGCAGCCGCGTCTTCGCGGGCTCGGCCGTCGTCTCCGCGGCCTCGGCGCTGGTCTTCTACGGCCTGCTGTTCGTCTGCGGCCTCTACTTCCAGCAGGTGCGCGGCTATTCGCCCCTCCGGGCCGGGCTGGCGCTGCTGCCGCTCACCGCGACCGTCGCGGTCGGAGGCTTCGGCTCCGCCCGGGTGGCGCGGCTGCTCGGCCCGCGCTGGTCCATGTGCGCGGCCTTCGGTGCCTACGCGGCCGGGGCACTGACCCTGCTCGCTGCCTCCCCCACCTCGCCCTACTGGCACGCGGCGGCACCGATGGTGGCGATCGGGCTGGCCGGCGGCTTCATCTCCCCGGCCGCCACCGCCCCCGCCCTCAGCACCGTCGACAAGGCCCGCACGGGCATCGCCGCGGCCGCACTCAACACCGCCCGCCAAACCGGATCCGCCCTCGGCGTCGCCGCCTTCGGCAGCCTGATCACGACCGCCCGCCCCTTCACCGGCGGCCTGCACGCCGTCCTCTACGTGATCGCCGCCGTCTCCGTCGCCGCGGCGGCCGTGTGGGCGGCCGCCTGGCGGCCGACGGCCCGAGCGGGCCGCGGGCTCAGAACCAGTGCAGCACAGCCGAGTTGTCCGTCCAGCGCCGGTTCACCTGGTCGTACTGCTCCTTCAGGGCGCCGCGGCCACTCGCGCACGCTTTGAAGGCGGCCGCCACGGCGGCGGGCAGGGCGGTCGAGGCCGTCCGGGACGGGCACGCGCAGCCGCAGGTGCCGCGACGCTCCGGCGTATCGACGGGAGCCGGGCCGCCACGACGTGTGTCCTGCCCAGGCGACGTGCGGAGTCGCGAAGAGCGCCGTCAGACGAAGAACGCGTTCATGCCCGGCACGTCCGAGACGTAGGTCTCGATCGCGCCGATCCGCTCCCCGCGCAGGAAGCACACCGTGGCCAGGTGCTCGTCGAGCACTCGCCCGTCGCGCTCGGCGGTGTTGTGCAGGGACAGGGCGAGGTTGTCGCGGCTGAGCAGGGTGTGCCGGAAGTCGAAGTGCACGCCGTACGAGGCGATCAGCCGGATCCGCTCGATCACGGCGGCGGCGCCGCGGACGGTGCCGGAGACGGTGTTGTCGCCGGGCAGCGTCCACACGACGTCGCCGGTGAGCAGCGAGCGGATCAGGTCCCAGTCGGCCGTGGTGAGGCCGAGGCGGAAGCGGTCGGCGAGGGCGAGGCGCTGGTCGGCGCCGAGGGCGGTCGGGTCGGACATGGTGGTGAACCTCCGTCGCGGGGCGGGCTGTTGGTGGCGAGCCTCGCCGAGGGCCGCGGGGAACGGAAATGCCGTCCGCGACGACGGACCATGCGCCGCGCGCATAATGGCCGGATGATCGCGGAAGAGCTGCGCTGGTTCCTGGCCGTCGCCGAGACCGAGCACGTCACCGATGCGGCCGCGCTCGTCGGCACCACCCAGCCGACGCTCTCCCGCGCGATCGTCCGGCTCGAACGGCGCCTCGGCACGCCCCTGTTCGACCGCGACCGCAACCGGCTGCGGCTCAACCAGGCGGGCCGGGTGTACCGGCGGCACGCCCAGCGCGCGCTCGACGAGCTGGAGTCGGCACAGGACCGGATCTCGGCGCTGCTCCCGGCGCCGGCCGAACCGCTGCGCCTGGCCTGTGCGCACTCGTTGGGCGCCTGGCTGCTGCCGGAGCTCCTCACGGCCTACCGGAAGCACGCGCCCGGCCACGCCGTCGACGTGCGCGAGGGCTCGGCGGCCGGCGTGCTCGACCTGCTGGCCGGCGGCGCGGTCGACCTCGCGGTCACGAGTCCGCAGCCGTCCCTGCCCGGGTACGGCTGGCTGCCGCTCGCCGAGGAGCGGCTGGTGCTCGCCGTCCCGCCCGGGCACCCGCTGGCCGGACGCACCGGGGTGGGCCTGTCCGAGCTGACCGACGGGCGCTTCGTGATCATGCGCCAGGACATCGGGCTGCGCGAGGTCACCTGCGCCGTCTTCCACCGGTCCGGATTGACGGCGCCCGTCGCGGCGGAGGCGGACACCGTCGCCGGGATCCTGGACCTGGTCGCCGCCGGTCAGGGGACGGCCCTCGTCCCGGCCCGGGCCGCGACCGGCCACCCGGGGGTCGAAGCGGTCCCGCTCACCGCCGCCGATGCCTACCGCTCCGTCGGCCTCACGTGGCGGCGCGGCCGCCCGCTGCCGCCGGACGCGCGCACGTTCCGCGTCCTCGCCGGGGGGGGGGGGGGGGGCCCCGGCCGGCCGGGCGTCACCTACCGGGGCCCCGCGAGACCCGTCCCGGTCGAGCCGCAACACTCGGGTTGCTCCCACTGGCCCGGGATTC
>NZ_JBHWGV010000125.1:13365-25788 GCF_042732955.1 Kitasatospora sp. NPDC059747
GTGGCCGCGGGCCGGCGCGGCGTCGCGGGGCGCCCGGGGGGGGGGGGGCGCCCCCCCCCCCCCGACCGGGCGACTCCTCCCGTGGCCCCGCGAGACCGGACCCGGTCGAGCCGCAACTCTCGGGTTGCACCCAGAGGCACGGCATGCAACTCTGGAGTTGCGTCCAATGCCGCCGATGAACGGGAGCCCCCTCATGAGCGAGGACCGGATCGAACGCGAAACCCTGATCGAAGCCTCCCTTGAGCGGGTCTGGTCGCTGGTGGCCGAGCCCGGTTTCTGGGTGGCCGACAAGGCGAGCCCGCCCGGCACCATGGCCAGGGAAGGCGAGGAGGTGGTGGCGAAGAACCCGGAGTACGGCGACTTCGCGGTGCGCGTGGAGAAGCTCGAACCGCCGACCTACCTGGCCTACCGCTGGGCCAGCGCGTTCCCCGGAGAAGAACTGCGCGAGGACAACAGCACCCTCGTGGAGTTCACACTGACGCCGGAGGACGGCAAGACGCGGCTGCGCGTGGTCGAGAGCGGGTTCGCGAAACTGGCCGGGTCCGAGGCACTGCGCGGCAAGGCGGTCGAGGACAACACCGGCGGCTGGCGCCAGGAGCTCGACGCGCTCAGGACGCGCGCCGAACAGCCCTCCGCCCAGCCGTCCGAACAGTCGTCCGAGCAGCCCTCCGCGTGACCGACGAACCCGCCAGCGCCGCCGGCGCCGTCGAGGCGGTCGACACCGTCCTCGCGGCCCTCGCCGACCCGACGCGGCGCCGGCTGCTCGAACTGCTCGCCGCGCAGGGCCAGGCCACCGCGACGACGCTCGCCCGGCACCTTCCCGTCTCGCGCCAGGCCGTGGTCAAACACCTCGCCGTCCTGGACGCCGCCGGCCTGGTGACCGGTGGCCGCGTCGGGCGCGAGGTGCGCTACACGGTGCGGCCCGCGGCGCTCGACGCGACGGCGCGGTGGATGGCCTCGCTCGCCGCCGACTGGGACCGGCGGCTGGCGCACATCAAACACCTCGCCGAAGCGGCGGAACAGGAAACGCCCTAAACGAGCCCTGACGGGTCACGTCCACCCGACGCGACCCCGGAGAGGAGCATGATCATGTCCACGGAGAACCGACAGCTCACCCACGCCCCTGCCGCGTACGCCTGCATGGTGGTGCGCAAGCCCGCGACGGAGGCGTTCCAGGCCTTCGCCGATCCGGCCGTCACGTCCCGGTTCTGGTTCAGCAAGAGCAGCGGGCCGATGGTCGCGGGAGCCGAGGTGCGCTGGGAGTGGGAGACCTACGGGGCATCGGCCGACGTCCGCGTCCAGGAGGTGCGGGAGGGACGTCTGATCCGGTTCGAGTGGGGCAACTACGAGCAGCCGACCACGGTCGAGCTGACGTTCACCCCGCGCACGGCGCAGGCCACCTTCGTCGAGGCCACCGAGACCGGCTTCCGGGGCTCGGGGGACGACACCGTCCGCTGGGTGAACGACACCGTCGGCGGTTTCACCACCGCCCTGTGCGCGATGAAGGCCCTGCTCGAACACGGCATCGAGCTGAACGCCGTCCCCGACCACCACCCGGCCTGACACCCGGGCCGCGTACGTGAGCCGCGAACCCGGCAGCGGGGCGGGCCGGCGCGTGGCCGGGGCGCGGAGGCCCTCCGCGCCCCGGCCCGGGGTTCAGCCGCCCCCGAGCCGCTCCCGGACCGCCGCGGCCTGCTCGCCGTCGCCGAGGTCCTCGAAGAGGGCCAGCGCCTCGGTCCACGCCTCCCGCGCCGCCGTCCCGTCGCCGGCCGCGAGCTGCGCGTCGCCCAATGAGCGCACGGCTTCGGCGAGGAGCTGCTTGTCGCCGAGGAAGCGCAGGAGCTCGATCTGCTCCCGGTAGCCGCCGACCGCCCGCGCGGCCTCGCCCCGGGCCGCGTGCACCGTGGCCAGGTGGCCGAGCAGGATGGCCAGGCCGCGCCGGTTGCCGACCTTGGTGCTGTCGGCCTGGACGGCTGCGGCCACCGTCCGGTTGTCCTCCAGCGCGAGGAGGAAGTAGCGCTCGGCCTCGTCGAGGTCGCCCAGCGTCTGGTGGACGGTGCCGAGGCTCAGCCGGGCGGTCGCGCGGCCCCCGATCGCCCCGGACTTCTCGAACACCTCCAGCGATTCCTCGTACACCGCCAGGGCCTTCGGATAGTCCTCGCGGAACTGGTGCACGCCCGCGATGTTGAGCAGGAGCGGTCCCATCCGCACCCAGTCGCCGAGTTCCCGCAGGATCGCGCTC
Source organism: Kitasatospora sp. NPDC059747 (assembly GCF_042732955.1). Taxonomy (NCBI): domain Bacteria; kingdom Bacillati; phylum Actinomycetota; class Actinomycetes; order Kitasatosporales; family Streptomycetaceae; genus Kitasatospora; species Kitasatospora sp. NPDC059747. The sequence goes on from NZ_JBHWGV010000125.1 coordinate 15,608, forward strand.
GCCGCGCCGTAGCACCGCTCCGCGTCCTCCAGCCGCCCCAGCATCCGGTACGCCAGGCCCAGCCCGCCGGTGACGCGGGCCTCCACCGCCCGGTCGCCGAGCGCCCTGGCGGCCTCCACCGCGAGCTCGTGCCCGGCGGCGGAGTCCGGCAGGTGGTTGCGCAGCGCGGCGACGAATTTCCGCGCGACGGCCAGCTGCCAGACGGTGTCGTGGAGCCCGAGGTCCCGGGCCGCGAGCTGGACGGCGGTCAGGTTGTGCCACTCGCGGTCGAACCAGGCCAGCGCCTCGTCGTAGGAGTCGAACGTCGCCGGGCCGTGCTCGCTGGGCCTGGTGGGGAACGGGAGGTCGGGGGTGTCGACGGCCTTGGCCGCGTTGTACGCGGAGTGCAGGAACCACCGGCCGAGGCGTTCCACCGCCGCGTCGCCGTCGGCGCCCGGCTCCCGGGCCGCGGCCTCGGCCGCGTAGCTGCGCAGCAGGTCGTGCAGTTCGTACCGGCCGTAGGTCTTCTGCTGGAGCAGGTGCTCGTCCTGGAGCAGTTCCAGCAGCGCCTCCGCGTCCGGCTCCGGGAGGTCCGCCATGGCCGCGACGGCCGGGACGGTGTAGTCGACGCCGGGGTGGCGGCCCAGCAGGCGCAGCACGCGCTGCGCCTGGCCCGGCAGTCCGCGGTAGGAGAGGTCGAAGACGGGCCGCAGCGTCCTGCTGCCCGACCCGATCGCGTCCGGGGCCTGCCCGCGCAGCGCGTCCGCCAGGTCGGCCAGGCTCCAGGCGGGCCGTGAGCGCAGGCGTCCGGCGGCCAGGGCGACGGCGAGCGGCAGGTATCCGCACAGCTCGACGACCTCCCCGGCGGCCGCGGGCTCGGCGGCGACGCGTCCGGCGCCGGTGATCCGCGCCAGCAGGGCCGTCCCCTCGTCGCGGCTGAACACGTCGAGCGGGAAGAGCGCGGCGCCGTCGAGCGCGGTGAGGCTGCGCCGGCTGGTGACCAGGACCAGGCACCTGGGGCTCGCCGGGATCAGGGCCCGCACCTGCTTCTCGTCGGCCGCGTTGTCGAGCAGCACCAGGGCGTCCCGGTCGGACATCCGGTCGCGGTACATCGCCGCGCGCTCGTCGAGGCCGTCCGGCACCTGCTTCGGGGGGACGCCCAGCCGGCGCAGGAAGCCGCCCAGGAGCTCGGCCGGCTCCGCGGGCGGGTGGTCGGGGTCGAAGCCGCGCAGGTTCGCGTACAGCTGGATCCCGGCGTACCGCCCGGCGGCGACGAGGCGGCGGGCGACGTGCACGGCCAGCGTGGTCTTGCCGACGCCGCCCATGCCCTCGATCGCCGAGATGACGACCGTCGGGGCGCCCCCGGGGGTGTCCGGCACGGCCGCGATGAGCGCGTTCACCTCGCGGGCGCGGCCGGTGAACGTCGCGAGGTCCGCGGGCAGGTGGCGCAGGACCGCGTCCGGTCCGCCCGCCCCGGCCTCCCCGTGCACGCGCACGCACGCGCGGCGCCACCGGTCCGCCTCGTCGTCCGGCAGGCCGAGCGCGCGGACGATCGCGACCACCAGGTCGAAGTCCAGGCGGCGGCGCTTCGGCCGGAAGGCGTCGACCACCGTGGACGCGGCCACCGGCTGCGGCACGGGCAACAGCCGGCCCACCGACCTCGCCAGCTCCCGGTACGACGGCGCGCCCGCCCACGACCGCAGCCGCCCGAGGGCGTCGATGAAGTCCGCGAGGTCGTACACCTCGTCCGGGTCCGGCACCGCCTGCCCGCCAACCACACGTCACCTCCGCTGGGACACGGCCGAGGCTCCTCGGCAACGGCCCAGTGTACGGAGCGTGTTGACGTGCACACAGGGTTTTGGGGATGCCGGTCCGGAGGGCTGGAGCCGCGGCCCCCGGTAGGGACATGCGGCAGGGACGTGCGGTAGGGACGTGCGGTAGGGACATGCGGTAGGGAAAACCCGACCGTCAGGTCTCCACCTGGCCGTCATGACCGCCGGGCTCCGGCTCGGTGGAATGGACGGGTGCTGATTCCCCAGGTCAAACCCCATCTCCGGTGGAACCGACGGCTGTTGTGGACGGTCGGCTGGCTCGCCACCGCCGGGTGGGCGGCGGCCGTCGCCGCCGTCTCCGCCCTGGACACCCACCGGGTCTGGGGCGCGTTCGCCGCGGCCGGCTACCTCGTGGCGGCCGCCGTCTCCACCGGGCCGGACCGGGACCGGACCCGTGCCGTCGCGGTGGGTGCGGCGCTGGCCGGGGCCGTGGTCACGCCACTGCTGTACCTGCTGGCGACCGGCGCGGCGCAGAGCGAGGTCGAGGTGATCGAACGCTCCGGGCGGCTCCTGGTGGAGCACGCGACGCCGTACCTCGACGATCCGCGCTCGGTCGTGGAGGTGACCCCGTACCTGCCCGGCATGGCCCTGCTGGGGCTCCCGAGGGCGGTCCTCGGCGGCGACGGGCCGGTCGCCCGCGTGCTCGGCGACGCCCGGCCGTGGTGCGCGGCGGTGCTGCTCGGCTGCCTGTGGGCAGGCGGACGGGTCGTCACACCGGCGACGGGCGGTGCGTCCCGGGCCGTCACGCCGGGGACGGGCGGCGGGTCCCGGGCCGTCACGCCGGGGACGGGCGGCGGGTCCCGGGCCGTCACGCCGGGGACGGGCGGCGGGTCCCGGACCGTCCTCGGGGCCCTCGTCGCCTCCCCGGTGATCGCCCTGCCCCTCGCCGTCAGCGGTGTGGACCTGCCCCTCGCCGGACTGCTGTGCCTGGCCCTCGCGTTCGCGTCCCGGAATCGCCCGATCGGCGCCGGGCTGGCCCTGGCCGCCGCGTGCTCGATGAAGTGGACGGCCTGGCCCGCCGTTTGCGTCGTGTTCGCGCTGCTCGCCCACCGGGCCGGGCCGCGGGCCGCCGTCCGCGGCGCCGTCACCACGCTGACCGGAACGGCCGTGGCCGTCCTGCCCGGAGTCCTGCTCTCCCCACGGGCCGTGGCCGAGCAGGTCTTCGCCTTCCCCACGGGCCGCGGGGAGTTCGCGACCCCGGCGAGCAGTCCGCTCCCCGGGCGGCTGCTCGCCGACCTGGGGCCGGCCGGCTGGTACGCGGCCGTCGGCCTGTTGCTGGCCGCCGGACTCGCGATCGGTGTCTCGCTCGTGCTGCGGCCGCCCGGCCACCTGGTGGGCGCGGCCGACCGGCTCGCCCTCGGGCTCTCCGCCGCGTTCCTGCTCGCCCCCGCCGGGCGTTTCGGCTACCTCGCCCTGCCGGTGCTGCTCGCCTGCTGGGCGCGGGCCGCCGCGCCCGCCCGTCCGCTCTCCGCGCCCGCCCTCGTCTCCGGCACGCGGGTACTCCCCGCCGCACTCAAGGACGTCCCCGCATGACCACCCTGATCGTCACCAACGACTTCCCGCCCCGCCAGGGCGGCATCGAGACCTTCGTCCACGCGATGGCGATGCGGATGCCCGGCCACGACGTGGTGGTGTACACCTCGCGCGAACCCGGCGCGGACCGGTACGACGCCACGCTGCCCTTCCCCGTCGTACGGGACCCCTCGCGCATGCTGCTGCCCACCCCGCGCGTCACCCGACGGGCCCTGGCCATCGCCCGGGAGCACAGCGCGGACCGGGTGTGGTTCGGGGCCGCCGCCCCGCTCGCCGCCATGGCCCGCGACCTGCGGCGCGGCGGCATCCGCCGGACGGTGGCCACCACGCACGGCCACGAGATCTGGTGGGCCCGCACACCGGGGGCGCGGCGCCTGCTGCGCCACGTCGGTGACCACGTCGACGTCGTGACCTACCTCGGCGAGCACACCCGCAGCCGCATCGCCCCCGCCCTCGGCCCGCACGCCCGCCTGGAGCGGCTCGTCCCGGGCGTCGACGCCGAGGCCTTCCGGCCCGCCCACCCGGACGACGAGGGCGCCGAGCGGATACGCGCGCGGCACCGGCTCGCGGGCCGCAGCGTGATCCTGTGCGTCGCGCGGCTGGTGCCCCGCAAGGGGCAGGACGTGCTGATCAGGGCGATGCCCGCGATCCTGCGGCGGGTGCCGGACGCGGTCCTCGTGATCGTCGGCCAGGGGCCGGACGCGGCCCGGCTGCGCCGGCTCGCCGCACGGTGCGCGCCGGGGAGGGTGGTGTTCACCGGCGGGCTCGACCACGCCGCGACCACCGGCTACTACGCCGCCGCCGACGTGTTCGCCATGCCCTGCCGCACCCGGAGGGCCGGGCTGGAGGCGGAGGGCCTGGGCATCGTCTTCCTGGAGGCGTCCGCCGCCGGGCTGCCGGTCGTCGTCGGCGACTCCGGCGGCGCCCCGGACACGGTCCTGGACGGCATCACCGGCCGGGTGGCCGACGGCCGCTCCCCGGCCGCCGTCGCCGCCGCCCTCGCCGAGACGCTGACCTCGCCGCAGGAGCGGGAGCGACGCGGCGCGGCGGGCCGCGAGTGGGTGGCCCGGCACTGGACCTGGGAGGGCTCGGCGCAGCGACTGAACCGCTTGCTGGACCCGGACCTGCCGATCACCGTCACTGACCCTGTCCTCGCAGGAAGGCAAGGACGGCGAGCACCCGCCGGTTCCCCTCGCTCGGGTCGAGGTCGAGCTTCATGAAGATGTTGCTCGCGTGCTTGACCACGGACGCCTCGGTGACCGTCAGCCGCCGGGCGACGGCCTGGTTGTTGAGGCCCTCCGCCATCAGCCCGAGCACCTCGCGCTCGCGCGGTGTCAGCCGCTGCAGCGGCGCGTCGGAGGCCTTCAGCAGCACCCGGATCACCTCCGGGTCGACGACGGTCTGCCCGCCGGCGACGCGGTCCAGTGCGTCGAGGAACTCGGCGACCTCCCCGACCCGGTCCTTGAGCAGGTAGCCGAGGCCGCCCCCGTCCGCCGCCGGGCCGGTGAACAGCTGCTTGGCGTAGGCGGTCGCCACGTACTGGGAGAGCACCAGCACCGGCAGGCCGGGGTGCCTGGCGCGCAGCTCCAGCGCCGCGCGCAGCCCCTCGTCGCGGAAGTCCGGCGGCATCCGGACGTCGGTGAGGACGACGTCGGGACGGTCCGCGTCCACCGCGCGCGCCAGCTCGGCGGCGTCGCCGACGGCGGCCACCACCTCGTGGCCCACCCGGGTGAGCACCTCCACCAGCCCGGCCCGGAGCAGGACGGCGTCCTCGGCGAGCACTACGCGGAGCACGGCACCTCCACCCGCAGCCGGGTCGGTCCGCCGACGGGACTGGTCACGATGAGCCTCCCCTTCAGGATCGCCACCCGGTCGGCCAGGCCTTGCAGCCCGGACCCGGCGGACGGGTCGGCGCCGCCGCGTCCGTCGTCGCCGACCTCCAGGACGAGCCGGTCGCCCACCAGGCGGCCGTGGACGGTGACCGCCGCGGCGCCGCTGTGCTTGGCCGCGTTGGCCAGGGCCTCGGTGACGGTGAAGTACGCCGTGCTCTCCACCGGGGCGGGCAGCCGGCGCGGCAGGTCGATGTCGACCGTGACGGGAACGGGGTTGCGCAGGGCGAGTTCCTCCACGGCCGCCGCCAGGCCGTGGTCGGTCAGCACCTGCGGGTGGATGTCACGGACCAGGCTGCGCAGTTGCTCCAGCGCCTGGCGGGCCTCCCCGCGGGCCCGGGCGATCAGCGGCAGCGCGGCGGACTCCTGCCCGCGCAGCTCCAGTTCGGCCAGTCCCAGGGTCATGGTCAGGGCGACGAGCTGCTGCTGGGCGCCGTCGTGCAGATCGCGCTCGATGCGCCGCCGCTCGGCCTCGAACGCGTCGACCAGCCGGGCCCGGGAGCGGGTCAGCTCGATGATCCGCCTGCCGAGGTCCTCCTCCCGGGCGGAGAGGAGGAGTTGGGCCGCCTTGACCTGCGCCCCGGCGAGCAGCCCGCCCGCGTACGCGGCCAGCACCAGGCCGACGAGCCCCGCCGCCGTGCCGGGCAGACCGCCGACCGGGTCGGAGATCGACCGCCCAGGGATCAGCATCACCGTGTCGGGGGCGATCGCCCACACGATCACGGGGGTGACCAGCAGCATCGCCGAGAACGCGAGGAGGGCGGTGAAGCCGAGGCCCGCCGCCGTGAACACGACGGCGTGCAGCAGGGCGTAGGACAGCTCCCGCCAGGTGGCGCGCTCCTTGAGCCGGGTCCGCAGCCACGGCCACGCGCCGGCCCCGGGGAGCGAGGCGTGCGGGTCGGGCAGCGGCACCGGCTCCACGATCCGCAGCCGGCGGCGCTCCAGGGCGGCCACCGGGATCCCCACCACCGGGACGGCCGCCAGGACCAGCAGGCCCACCCCGACCACGGACAGCCCCAGCCCCACGGCCAGCAGCAGCGCGAGGACGACGAGCAGCAGGAGACCGAGGACCGTGCCGCTCAGCAGGAACGCCCATGCGCGCAGCGGCCACAGGGACCGGAGGAAGCGGTCGGGGCGCCGGCGTACGGCCTCCCAGACGGCGACGGTCATCGTGAGGGCCCTCCCCGTGGGTTCGGGGAACGCCTCCCCGCATGCTCCGTACAAGATCCACTGTAACGGGTGGCGACTTCCGCCCTACAGGGGCCTGTCGCCACTTGCACTGCAAATGCTCAGACTTGCAAATTCTGTCGCTCTTATTGACGTCAATGAGCAGGCACAGTGCACTGGTTGCGCACTCCTCCACAGCCCCCGACGCCAGGAGTCCGCCATGCAACCCTTACGCACGTCCTTCCGGACGGCCTTCCGCAGGCCCTTCCACAGGCCCTTCCGCACGTCCCGGCGCAGACTCGCGGCCGGCGCACTGTCAGCCGCGCTGCTCGCCCTGCCGTTGACCGCCACGACCGCCCACGCCTCCCCCACCGCCTCCCCCACCGCCACCGCCACCTCCGGCGCCGGCCGGGCGCTCGCCGTCACCCCGCCGATGGGCTGGAACGACTGGGCCCACTACCAGTGCGGCATCGACGAACGGACCGTCACCGCCAACGCGGACGCCCTGGTCTCCACCGGCCTCGCCGCCAAGGGCTACACCACCGTCACCGTGGACGACTGCTGGATGTCCACCGCCCGGGACGCGAGCGGCAGCCTCACCGCCGATCCGGCCAAGTTCCCCCACGGCATGGCCTGGCTCGGCTCCTACCTCCACACCCGCGGCCTCGGGTTCGGCATCTACGAGGACGCCGGCTCCAGCACCTGCGGCGGCTACCCCGGCAGCGGCACCGGCGCGAACGGCGAACCCGACCACTTCGCGCAGGACGCCGCCACCTTCGCCGCGTGGGGCGTCGACTACCTCAAGCTGGACGGCTGCAACCTCCGGGTCGCCGCCGGCCAGACCCAGGAACAGGCCTACCGCCAGGCCTACGACGCCCAGTCCGCCGCCCTCCGGTCCGCCGGCCGCGACATCGTGTTCTCCGAATCCGCGCCCGCCTACTTCCAGAGCGGCGAGTGGGGCGACCGGAACTGGTTCGACGTGCTCTCCTGGGTCGGCCAGGACGGCCAGCTCTGGCGCGAGGGCTACGACATCGCGACCTACGACACCGCCCACCCCGCCGCGAGCCGCTGGTCCAGCCTGCTCGGCAACTACGGCTACAACCGCTGGATCGGCTCCTTCGCCTCCCCCGGCAACTGGAACGACCCCGACTTCCTCATCGCCGGCGACGGCGGCCTGACCGACGACGAGGCGCGCAGCCAGGTCGCCCTGTGGTCGATGACGGCCGCCCCGCTGATCCTCTCCTCCGACGTCTCCCAGCTCACCCCCGCGGGGCTGGGCGCGCTCGGCAACACCGACCTGATCGCCGTCGACCAGGACCCGCTCGGCCGGCAGGCGGGCGTGGTGTCCAGCACCTCCGCCGCCGACGTGCTGGCCCGGCCGCTGGCCGGCGGGGACCGCGCGGTCGCGGTGCTGAACCGCTCGAACAGCGCGCAGACCCTCACCGTCCCGCTGGCGACCATCGGCCTGCCCGGCTGCACGGCGACGGCCAAGGACCTCTGGACCGGCCGGACTTCGGCCGTCTCCACCGCCCTGAGCCAGACCGTCCCGGCCCACGGCACCGCCGTCTGGCGGCTCACCCCCGGCACCGGCTGCGCCCCCGCCGTCCCGACCGGCCAGGTCACCGGCAACGGCGCCAAGTGCATGGACGACACCGCCAGCGGCACCGCGGACGGCACCCCGGTGATCCTCTACGACTGCACCGGCAACGCCAACCAGCGCTGGACCAGGACCGCCGACGGCACCGTCCGCACCCTCGGCAAGTGCCTCACCGCCACCGGAACGTCGGCCGGCAGCCGGGCGGTGCTCGCCACCTGCACCGGCAGTGCCCTCCAGCAGTGGACCCCGGCCCCGGACGGCACCCTCACCGACTCCGGCCTCTGCCTCGACGTGACGGGCGGCGCCACCGCCTCCGGCACCGCACTGGAACTCTGGACCTGCGGCAGCCACCAGGCCAACCAGTACTGGTCCCTCCCGGTCTGACGGACCAGCGATCGACAGGGTGCTCTCCGCGGGCCGACCTGCCGCCTGCGGAGAGCACTGTCGGTGCCGGGTGCGGCGGGCCGTCGCGCGGGAGCAGCACCTCTGCTGCTGGATCCGCCCGTAGCCGAGGGTCGCGCCGGGCCGGTCTGTGGCAGCGTGGAGGCATGAGCGACACGACCACGCCCCCGCCGCCCCGCACGCTGATCGTGCTGCGCCACGCGAAGTCCGCGTGGCCGGCGGGCGTGCCCGACGAGAAGCGCCCGCTGGGCCCGCGCGGGCGGCGCGACGCGCCCGAGGCCGGCCGATGGCTGCGCGACCGGGGGCTGCTGCCGGACGCGGTGGTGTGCTCGCCAGCGCGGCGGGCGCGAGAGACGTGGGACCTGGCGGCCGCCGAGCTGCCGGGTGCGCCCTCCGCGACGGTCGACCCCCGGGTGTACACCGCGGACGCCGACGACCTCGTCGAGGTCCTGCGGGAACAGCCCCGCGACGCGACGACCGTCCTCCTCGTCGGCCACAACCCGGCCCTGGAGGACCTGATCCTCGACCTCGCCGGCGACCCGGGCGGCGAGGCCCTCGACCGCGTCCGGGAGAAGTACCCGACCAGCGGCCTCGCGGTACTGGAAATCGCCGGTGCGTGGGACGAGTTGGACTCGGCCCGCCTCCGCGACTTCGTCGTCCCCCGCGGGGCGCGCACCTGACCCGGTCCCGCCCACGCCGGTCAGCGATCGATCGCCGGAGCAGCCGGTGGTCCGGGCGAACGAACACGGCCCACGCGAGGCTAGCGGGCCGGCCGGGGGCGGATCAACGGCTCGGGGTGGGCGGGGTGTTCGAGTGCCGACGGGGAGCGGTTGAACGCGGGCGGGGCGTTCGGGGCGGGGGTGGTGGGCGGGTGCGGGGGCGGTGTACTCGTTGCCGGGTCGGATCGGTGCGGACCTGGGGAGTTCTCCGTGGTGGGACAGCAGAGTGGGGTCCGGGTGGCCCTGGTGACCGGTGGGGTCTCGGGGATCGGGCGGGCGGTGGTGGAGGACCTGGTGCGACACGGGCACCGGGTGGTGGTGCTGGACCGGGAGGAGCCCCGGGAGCCGCTGCCCGACGGGGCCGCCCTGGTGCTCGGGGACGTGCGCAGCGCGGCGGACAACGAGCGGGCGGTGCGCACCGCGGTGGAGGCGCACGGCGGGCTGGACGTGCTGGTGGGCAACGCCGGGATCCACGACGGCGGGGTCGGGCTGCGCGACCGGCCGGCCGCCGAACTGGCCGAGCTGGCGCGGCGGGTGCTGGACGTGGACGCGGTGGGCTACCTGCTGGCGGCCCGGGCGGCGGCGGAGCCTCTGCTGGAGCGGCGCGGCGCGATGGTGTTCACGCTGTCCGACGCCTCGTACGTGGTGCGCGGCAACGGTTCGGGGGTCGCCTACGCGATGGCCAAGCACGCCGCGGTCGGGCTGGTCCGGCACCTGGCGGCGGACCTCGCGCCCCGGGTGCGGGTGAACGCGGTGGCCCCGGGCGGCGTGGTGACGGGGCTGCGCGCGGCAGTGGGGCCGGAGGGGTCCGCGGAGGTGTTCGGCGATCCGGACGGGATCAGCGCGGTGATCCGGGACTTCAATCCGCTGCGCGTGGTGCTGACGCCCGCGCAACTGGCGCCGCTGTACCGCTTCCTGGCCTCGGACGACGCGCACGGGATGACGGGCGAGGTGCTCCGCCCGGACGGCGGCCTGGACGTGCGCTGACGGGGGCGGGAGCACCGCCGTGGGGGGGGGGGGCGGCCGGGGGCGCCGCCGCGCGCCCGCGCGCGCGCCCCCCCGC
>NZ_JBHWGV010000125.1:25798-26694 GCF_042732955.1 Kitasatospora sp. NPDC059747
CCTCTTTCTCACCCCCCCCCCCCACAACATAAAACAAATCTCAGTTGGGGGGGGCGTGTTTTTTTTTGTTCCCCCGGCGGGGGGGCGGGCCGCCGCTGTAGGGCCCGGCCCCGCGGGCGTGCCGTCACACCGGCGGGGGCGTCCAGGTGCCGGGGTCGGGGCGGCCGATCAGGGTCGCGGAGACGAGTTCGTCGCGCGCGTTGGCGGTGCCCCAGACGTCGGTGGTCTGGGCGTTGGCCGGATAGACCTTCGGGGTCCAGCCGTGCTCCTCGTCGATCACCTGGGCGGCGGTGGTGTACTCCAGTACGAAACCGGAGGACGGCTCCTGGAAATAGGAGAAGGTGTTCTGCCCGACGCCGTGCCGTCCCGGCCCCCAGACCGGGGCAATGCCCGAGCGCATCAGCGCGCCGGTGGCCCGCATGAACTCGTCGAGTCCGCGGACCTCGAAAGCCACGTGGTTGAGCGAGGTGTGCGGGGCGCGGGTGAAGGCGATGGTGTGGTGCACCGGGCCGGTGCGCAGAAAGCACATCACGTCCTCGACCCAGTCGGTCACCCGGAATCCCATGACCGTCTCGTAGAACTCGCGCGCCACCTGGATATCGGGCGTGTTGAGCACGACGTGGCCAATCCCCTTGGGGCGGGTCTCGCTCGCGGTCACGGGTGTGAACACCCGCCCGGCCACGTCGGCGGAGACCTCGACCGTCCGGCCGTCGCAGTCCAGGAACCGCACCGCGTGGCCCCCGCCGAGGTCCTGGCGCGGGCCGGGCTCGCCGAGCAGCCGGGGGCGCGGGGGGGGGGGGCCCCCCCCCCCCCCCCCCGCCCCCCCCGCCCCCCCCCCCGCCCCCCCCCAAAATCCCCCCCCCCCCCCCCCCGGCGGGGGGGGGGCCCCGCGCCCC
>NZ_JBHWGV010000126.1:0-21793 GCF_042732955.1 Kitasatospora sp. NPDC059747
GTCTCTCCCCCCCTCACACCCACACACTCCCACCCACCCTTTGTCTCCCCCCCCCCCTGCTCGGCGGCGGCGCCCCCCCCCGCCCCCCCGCCCCGGGGGGGGGGGGGGGGGGGCGCCCGTCCTTGGTGCGCGGGGGAGGGGATCAGGCCTCGTCGGTGCCCTCGGGGGCCTCGCCCTGGCCCTCGTCGCCCTCGATCTCGTCCTGCAGGCCGAGGCGCTCGACGATCCACTGCTCGAAGCCGACCGAGGCCTGGGTCCAGTTGGCGGTGGTGGTGACGAAGTAGTCCAGGTTGACGCCGGTGCCGACGATCATCTGGGCCTCGCCGATCAGGCGGACCACGCCGTCCTCGTGGGTGTGGGTGTAGACCTTCGGCCAGAGGGTCTCGCGGTTCCACTCGTCGATCAGGTCGAGGATCTCGCCCTTCTTCTCCAGCGGGTACGCGCGGTCGTAGAACGCGCGAACCGCGAAGAGCTCCTTCTGCTCGCCGCGGAACATGTAGTAGACGCGGAAGCCCTCCCAGGGAGCGGTGAGGTCGCCCTCCTCGTCCACGACGTGCTTGAGCTGCATCTGGTCCAGCAGCTGGGTGACCAGGGCCTGGTCCGGGACGACGATCGGCGGCGGGCCGGCCGGTCGTCCCTGGCCGCCGGGCTGTCCGCCCTGGGGGACGCCGAACGACGGGATGGACGACGGGTCGATGCTCATGGGGTCCTCTTCCTCGGTGCACGTGGTGGCCGGCAAGAGAGGCCGCCCTTTCCACCTTCCATCCTGCCTCATCCCGGGCGCGCCTCACAGGGGTACCCGGCCGTCCGTCGATCTTCGTACCGGGTGGTGTTCCGGGCTCCGAGCACGGCGTTCTCCGACGTGCGGACGGGCCGCCGCCCCGGGGGAGCGGCGGCCCGTGCGGCGGTCCGGGCGAGGCCTCCGACTACTTCTCCAGCGGCCCGCGAGCGCGGACGGTGAGCCGGTCGTGGTCCTCGTCGCGCTCGACGAGGACGGTGTCGCCGTCGTGCACCTGGCCGGAGAGGATCGCCCGCGCCAGCTGGTCGCCGATCGCGGACTGCACCAGCCGGCGCAGCGGGCGGGCGCCGTACGCCGGGTCGTACCCGGTGAGCGCCAGCCAGTCGCGCGCGGCGGCGGACACGTCCAGGGTGAGCCGCCGCTCGCGCAGCCGCTCGCCGAGGCGGGCCACCTGGAGGTCGACGATCCGGCTGAGCTCGGTGGTGCCCAGCGGCTCGAAGACCACGATGTCGTCCAGCCGGTTGAGGAACTCCGGCTTGAACGCGGCCCGGACGGAGTCCAGCACCAGCTGCTTCTTGCGGTCCTCCGGGGTGGCCGGGTCCACCAGGAACTGGCTGCCCAGGTTGGAGGTGAGGATCAGGATCGCGTTGCGGAAGTCCACCGTGCGGCCCTGGCCGTCGGTGAGCCGGCCGTCGTCCAGCACCTGGAGCAGCACGTCGAAGACCTCGGGGTGGGCCTTCTCCACCTCGTCCAGCAGCACGACGCTGTACGGGCGGCGGCGGACCGCCTCGGTGAGCTGGCCGCCCTCCTCGTAGCCGACGTACCCGGGCGGGGCGCCGACCAGGCGGGAGACGGAGTGCTTCTCGCCGTACTCGCTCATGTCGATGCGGACCATCGCCCGCTCGTCGTCGAAGAGGAAGTCGGCCAGGGCCTTGGCGAGTTCGGTCTTGCCGACGCCGGTGGGGCCGAGGAACAGGAAGGAGCCGGTCGGGCGGTCCGGGTCGGCGATGCCGGAGCGGGTGCGGCGCACCGCGTCCGACACGGCCTGCACGGCCTCCGCCTGGCCGATCAGGCGCTTGCCCAACTCCTCCTCCATGCGCAGGAGTTTGGCGCTCTCACCCTCCAGCAGGCGGCCGGCCGGGATGCCCGTCCAGGAGGCGACGACGTCGGCGACGTCGTCCGGGCCGACCTCCTCCTTGACCATCGAGGTCGACGTGTCCTGGTCCGCGGCGCGCTCCTGGGCGTCGGTGAGCTCCTTCTCGGCGGCCGGGATCTCGGCGTACATCAGCTTCGACGCGCGCTCGAAGTCGCCGTCGCGCTGGGCCCGTTCGAGTGCGCCCTGCAGGTCGTCCAGGCGCTCCTTGAGCTCGCCGACCCGGTTGAGGCTCTTCTTCTCCTGCTCCCAGCGCGCCGTCAGCACGCTCAACTGCTCGTTCCGGTCGGCGAGATCGCGGCGCAGCCGGGCGAGGCGGTCGACCGAGGCCGGGTCGGACTCCTTCTCCAGCGCGAGCTCCTCCATGCGCAACCGGTCGACGGAGCGCTGGAGTTCGTCGATCTCGACGGGGGAGGAGTCGATCTCCATCCGCAGCCGCGAGGCCGCCTCGTCGACCAGGTCGATCGCCTTGTCGGGCAGGAAGCGGGAGGTGATGTAGCGGTTGGACAGGGTGGCCGCGGCGACCAGGGCCGCGTCCGCGATCTGCACCTTGTGGTGCGCCTCGTAGCGGCCCTTGAGGCCGCGCAGGATGGCGATCGAGTCCTCCACGCTGGGCTCGCCGACCAGCACCTGCTGGAAGCGGCGCTCCAGCGCCGGGTCCTTCTCGATCCGCTCGCGGTACTCGTCCAGCGTGGTGGCGCCGACCATCCGCAGTTCGCCGCGGGCCAGCATCGGCTTGAGCATGTTGCCGGCGTCCATCGCGGAGTCGCCGCCGGCGCCCGCGCCGACCATGGTGTGCAGCTCGTCGATGAACGTGACGACCCGGCCGTCGCTCTGCTTGATGTCGTTGAGGACGGCCTTGAGCCGCTCCTCGAACTCGCCGCGGTACTTGGCGCCCGCGACCATCGCGCTGAGGTCCAGCGCGACCAGCCGCTTGCCGCGCAGCGACTCCGGCACGTCGCCGGCGACGATGCGCTGGGCCAGGCCCTCGACCACGGCCGTCTTGCCGACGCCGGGCTCGCCGATCAGCACCGGGTTGTTCTTGGTGCGGCGGGAGAGCACCTGGACGACCCGGCGGATCTCCTGGTCGCGGCCGATCACCGGGTCGAGCTTGCCGTCCCGGGCGGCCTGGGTGAGGTCGGTGCCGTACTTCTCCAGCGCCTTGTAGGTGCCCTCGGGGTCCGGCGAGGTGACCCGGCCGCTGCCGCGCACGTCCTTGAACGCGGCCAGCAGCGCCTTGGGCGTCGCGCCCTGGCGCACCAGCAGCTCGGCGACCGGCCCGCCCTCGGCGGCCAGGCCGACCATCAGGTGCTCGGTGGAGACGTACTGGTCGTCGAGGTCGTCGGCGCGCTTGCCGGCCTCGGTGAGCACCGCGATGGTGTCCCGGGCGAGCTGCGGGGCGGCGACCGTCGAACCGCTCGCGCTGGGGAGGGCGGCGAGCTGGCGGCGGGCCTCGGCGTCGACCCGCGCGGCGTCGGCGCCGACCGCCTCCAGCAGCGGCCCGGCGATGCCCTCGGACTGCTCCAGCAGGGCGATCAGGATGTGCACCGGCTTGACGTCCGGGTTCCCGACCGCACCGGCCTGCCGGATCGCGGCGGACAGGGCGTCCTGCGTCTTGGTGGTGAACTTGCTGGCGTCCACTGCTGGGGGATCCTCCCTCGTCGTCCTTCACTGCTGCTATCAACAGCATGCACTAAGTTGAGTCTATTCCGCTCAGGTTTGGGCTCTTCCGCGGGGCGGGGACGCCGGCCGGTGCCCGGAGCCCTGCCGGGTCAGCACCAGCAGCTCCCGGGCCGGCCCGCCCGGCCGCTGCCCGGCCGGCCACACCGCCCGCAGCGGGCGCCGCAGGTCGAGCCCCGCCGCCAGCGGCACCTCGACCAGCCGCCGGGTCGCCAGTTCCTCCGTCACCACCAGCTCGCTCAGGCACACCGGCCCGGCGCCGGTCATCGCCGCCGCCTTCAGCGCCGTCGACGAGGCCAGCTCCAGCCGCGGCCGCGCCGCGCCCCCGTACGGCGCCAGCGCCGCCTCCAGCACCTCCCGGGTGCCCGACCCCGGCTCGCGCAGCACCAGCGGTGTCCCGGCCAGCTCGGGCCCGGTCAGCGGCGTCCGGCGGCGCGACCACGGGTGGCCGGGCGCCACCACGACCACCAGCCGGTCCACGGCCACCACGGCGCCGTCCAGCCCGGACGGGGTGGACGGGCCCTCGACGAAGCCGAGGTCCGCCTCGCCGGCCAGCACCCGCCCGGCGACCTCCGCCGAGTTCGCCGTCCGCAGCGTCACGGCCGTGCCCGGACTGGCCTCGGCGAGCGCCAGCAGCCAGCCCGGCATCAGGTACTCGGCGACGGTCAGGCTGGCGACCACCGTCAGCTTGGCGTCCCGCCGCCCGCGCAGCGCGTCGATCCCGGCGTCCAGCGCCTGCGCCGCCTCCACCACGTGCCGGGCCCACTCGACCACCAGCCGGCCCGCCTCGGTCGGCCGGCTGCCCCGGGGGGAGCGCTCCAGCAGCGGGACGCCGACCTGCCGCTCCATGCCCTTGATCCGGGCGCTCGCGGTTGGCTGGCTGACGCCCAGCTCGGCCGCCGCCCGGCCGACGCTGCCCAGCCGGGCCACCGCGAGCAGCAGCTCCAGGGCGCCGAGTTCGGGGACGTGCGGAGAAAGGGCCATAGGTTCAGGCTATGTCCTCATAGAGCGGCGGGCGCTACCGGCCGGGGGCGCGCGGAGGGACGGTGGTCCCATGTCCACCTTGGCCGATGTCCGCCCGCTCACCCGTCCCTCCGTCGCCCGCCCCCGGTTCGACCTCGCCCAGCTCGGCCCCAACTGGTACGCCGCCGTCATGGGCACCGCGATCCTCGGCAACGGCGCGGCCGTCCTGCCGGTCCGGCCGCCCGGGCTGGTCGCTTTCGGCGAGGTGATGTGGGCGCTCGGCCTGGCCGCCCTGCTGGTGCTCGGCGGCGCGCGGCTGGTGCACCTCACCCGGCACCGGGAGGCCGCCCGCACCCAGCTGCTGGACAACCCGGCCACCGCCGTCTTCTACGGCTGCCCGCCGATGGCCCTGCTGGCGGTCGGCCTCGGCACGCTGCTGCTCGGCTCGAAGGTGATCGGCACCGGGCCCGCCGTGGCGATCGACGCCGTGCTGTGGAGCGCCGGCACCGTTTACGCGCTCGCCGTCGCCGGCGGCATCCCCTACCTGATGATCACCCGGCACCGGCTCTCCGCCCTGGAGGCCAACCCGACCTGGCTGCTGCCCGTCGTCGCCCCCCTGGTCGCCTCGGCCACCGGCCCCGCACTCGTCCCGCACCTGCCGTCCGGCTCCTCGCAGCAGGCCATGCTGTACGGCTGCTGGGCCCTGTTCGGCATCGGACTGCTGGCCACCCTGGTGCTGCTGCCGGTGGTGTTCACCGGGCTCTACCACAGCAAGGTGCCGACCCTCGTGCTCACTCCCGCGCTGTTCCTGGTGCTCGGGCCGCTCGGCCAGTCCGTCACCGCCGTCCACCAACTCGCCGACGCCGCCCGCCCGGTGCTCCCCGAGCTGGCGCCCGCCATGGCCGCCCTCGCCGAGCTGTACGGCGTGGCCGTGATCGGCGTCGCGATGCTCTGGCTGGCCGTCGCACTCACCGCCAACCTGCGCGCCCGGCGGGCCGGCATGCCGTTCGCGATGACCTGGTGGGCGTTCACCTTCCCCGTCGGCACCTGCGTCACGGGCGTCTCGGCGCTCGCCCGCCACACCGGGTTCGGCGGGTTCACCGGGCTGGCGGTCGGGCTGTACGCGCTGCTGGCCGTCGCCTGGGCGGCCGCCGCGAGCGGCACGGTGGCCGGCCTGGCGCGCGGACGGCTGCTGGCGCGCTGAGCGACGGCCGTCCGGGAGACGGACGAGCCGTGCCCCGGCTTCCGGTTCCGGAAGCCGGGGCTTCGGTCGTGTGCTGCGGGAACCGTCCAGGTGCAGGAATGCGCACCCGGAGCCTGACCGTCCACCGCCAATCGGGCCGGTCCCGGGCCTCCGCCGGGCACCCGACTGGCCTTGGCGTTCACCGGAATCCGGCCCACCGCTCCGGCCGCGGGAACCGGCCCGCCGTGCGGATAGCTGCAATTGCGAGAACCTGCACTCGGGTGACACTTGTCCGCCGGGCGTCACGCTGTGATGGTGGAGACACGCCAAGTCGTCCGGGCAACCGCGGCCCGATGGTGGCGACTTGCTCTTCAAAAGTGGATGCGGGACATCACGTCCCCGCACAACGGGGGGAAGAGCGCCGGCCGGGACGCCATGTGTGGTGATGGCCCCCGGAACCGGAGCCGGCGAGGCGTTGCTGCTCCGCCTCGCCGGAAGCGCCTTGGCATGGCGTGGCAAGGCGGCCCCTGGGCGTCCGGTGTGCGACGGCACCCGGGCCCAGGGGTCCGCCCGCCGCCCGGTACCGTGACCGCCGGGCCCTCGCGGCCGGAGACGACGGAAACGACGGGGACGCGGGACACGGGGGCGGGCCCGTCCGAAAGGCGTCCGGCAGGGAGAGTTCGACGTGACGGCGGAACCGGCGGTCGCACCGGACCACGGCCAGTACGCGGGTGACTTCACCGGCGGCGGGGGCTTCGCGGCCGACGAGGGCTTCGCGGGCACCGGAGGCTTCACCGGAGCGGGCGAGCCCGACGACGCGGCCCGCCGGCTCTACCTCTCGATCCTCGCCGAAGGCGGCCGGATCCCGTTCACCGGCGTCCACGAGACCGACCACGCCGCCATCCAACAGCTCGTCGACATCGGCCTGTTGATGCCCAACGCGATGGACGCCTGCTACACCGCCGTCAGCCCGCGCTCCGTCACCGACCGCCTCGGCGCCGAACTGCGCAGCGAGGCCACCCGGCTCCTGGTCCGCGCCGAGAACCTGCCCGGCGCCCTCGACGGCCTCACCCGCGCCTACGACGCGATGCCCCGCCCGCCCGGCCGGGCCGGCGGCGCCGTCTACGTCGAGGGCCACGTCCACATCCGCCAGCGGATCTCCCAGCTCGTCTCCGACTGCCGCGCCGAGGTCCTCACCGCCCAGCCCGGCCACCGGCCCGCCGACACGCTCCAGGTCGCCCGGCTCCAGGACGTCCAACTCCTGCAGCGCGGCTGCTCGCTGCGCACGATCTACCAGCCGGTCGCGTTCGCCGACCAGTCCGCCCTCGCCTACGCCGACGAGGTCACCCGGCACGGCTCGCTCATCCGCGTCCTCGACGAGCCCTTCCAGCGGCTCATCGTCTTCGACCGCACCGTCGCCGTGATCTCCGCCAGCGAGGACAACAGCACCGCCGCCTTCATCACCGACCCCGCCGCCATCACCTTCCTGGTCGGCGCGTTCGAGCGGGACTGGGCCCGCGCCGACACCACCGAGGCCGCCGCCGCCCTCGGCCACGGCCCCGCCCGCAGCACCCCCGACCGGGTCGGCCGCCTGCTCGCCCGCGGCCTCACCCAGCGCGCCGTCGCCACCCGCCTCGGCCTCAGCGAACGCACCGTCGCCGCCCACATCTCCCGCCTGCGCGACCGCTACGGCGCCCAGACCCTCTTCCAGCTCGGCTGGCTGATGCGAGGCTCCCGCGATGACCGATGAGCGAGCTCAGCGAGCTCACGTTTCAAAGGATGCGCATGGGCGAATGCCCCTGCCGAGCGGTGGGGGTACCTCCCGGCCGCCAAGGCTGGGGGAGAGGTGGGCGGATGAGCCGACAGCCGCCGAGCGGGCGCTCTACCTCACCGCGGTCCGCCACGGCGGACACCTGCGCCCCGACGACCTCGCCCCCGCGGACCGCCCCACCCTCGCGGTCCTCGTCGCCCGCGGCCTGCTCGCCCCGACGGCCACCGGCTACACGGCCGTCGACCCGCGCTCCGTCGGCGACCGCCTCGGCACCGAACTGCGCACCCGTGCCACCCGGTTGCTCGTCCACGCCGAACGGCTCCCGGCCGCCCTCGGCCCGCTCTCCCACGCCTACGACGCCGCACCCCGGGCGGCCTCCCCCACGGGCGAGGCCGCGTACGTCGAGGGCCAGGACGCCATCCGCCTGCGGCTCTCCCGGGTCCTGTCCGAGTGCGGCGAGGAAGTGCTCACCGCCCAGCCCGGCACCCGGCAGCCGGTCACCCTCGAACTCGCGCTCCACCAGGACGTCGCGCTGCTGACCAGCGGCCGTCGGATCCGGACGCTCTACCAGCCCGTCGCCCGCCGGCAGCCCCACGTGATCGCCTACGCGAAGGAGGTGACCCGGCACGGCTCGCTGGTCCGGGTCCTGAACGAGCCGTTCCAGCGGATGCTCGTCGTCGACCGGCGGACCGCCGTCGTCTCCGTCCACCCCGGCCACGACGTCGCGGCCTTCATCACCGAGCCCGCCGCCGTCGCCGCCCTGGTCGCCGTCTTCGAACGCGACTGGGCCAGGGCCGACGTCACCGACTGGTCGAGCGCCGCCCCCGGCCGCACCGCCGACCGGGTCACCACGCTGCTGAGCAAGGGCCTCACCCAGCGCGCCGTCGCCACCCGCCTCGGCCTCAGCGAACGCACCGTCGCCGGCCACCTCGCCCGCCTGCGCGAGCGCTACGGCGCCCGGACCCTCTTCCAACTCGGCTGGCAACTGAAGGGCGACGCCGATGGGTGACCCGACCCTGTCCGAAGCCCTCCCGGACGACTCCGCCCGCGCGCTCTACCGCGCGATCCCGCGGGACGGCGGCCGCCTGCTGGCGCAGGGGCTCACGCAGCGGGCGATCGCGGGCCGCATGGGGTCGAGCGAGCGGACCGTGGCCGGTCACATCGCCCGGCTGCGTGAGCTGTACGACGCGGAGACGCTGTTCCAGCCGGGCCGGCAGATGCGGGGATCCCGGACGGGGGAGTCCGGTGGATGACCGCGGGTCAGCCGGTGGCGGCGCCCGACGGCCAGAAGCCGGCCCGGCCGGCCACGGGGGGCTGCTGACGGGGGACGTTGAACTGCTCGCCGGGGGCGGTCCAGAAGCCCTCGCGCAGCGACAGCGCCATGCCGGCCCAGTCGAGCGCCGTCTCCACGGTGTGGTTGAGCGCCTCCTGCGACCAGGTGTCGTCGAAGACCAGCGGCAGGACGGGGGCGACCTGCTCGATGGTGGCGATCAGCGGGTTGTGCGTGATGGCCTCGTCGACGAGGAGGACGATCGGCTTGCGCAGCGCGGAGGCCCAGCCCAGCTCCAGGCTCACCCCGGCCGACAGCGGGGCGCCGACGTAGGCGAACACCAGGTCCGCCGACTGCAGCGCCCGGAAGTCCGACGGAACCCGCGGTTCCGGCGCCCGCCCGGCGACGGTCCAGGCGTCGCTGTGGTGCGCGCTGTACACGGCGGCCCCGCTGCGGAGGAGCGTGGTGCGCAGCGTGGTCAGCCGCGTCCGGCTGGCGAGCGTCACCACGCTGTCCGCGGGCCCGGTCAGCCGCATCAGCGGTGCGGCCAGAAACACACGTGCACGCCGGCCTTCGGTGGCCTGGCTGTCGTGGTGACGCAGGTAGGGCTCGGTCATGTCGACTCCGGGGGAAGGCATTGGCACTCGGTTGCTCGCCGCCGACGCTTGGCTTGGAGATTGGAACGGGGGGAAATCGGACGGGTTTATCACTATTTCGACGCTTGTCCTGGCGTGACTGCCGAGAGGGAGGATCTTGGCAGCGTGGCGTGAGGACGTCAGTTGATCGTCCATCGAGCAGGGTCGGCAGTCCACCGATGCACGGTGGCATCCGTCTGCATGGCAGAGAGATGACACCCTCTTCCGCCTGGGCGCGACGGTGACAGTCAGATAGGGCGTGTGGCACGATCTGAGCGTTTGATTGTCTGCCGCCTGTTCATTCGACTGACAGGCCACTGAAGAGGATTGGGGTGTGCGCGTGTCTCGTCTGCGTCAGGTCGCCAAGACGGCTGCGGTAGCGATATCTGCGGGCGTCCTTACCGTGCTGGGCTTCGGACTGCTTGTCACCGGTCATGATGCCGATGGATCTGCCCATGTCAATCATGTCGGGCTTGGGGTCGATGTTAGTGCGACTTCGAATCAGGCGTCGGGTACCGCTTTGGACGGCGAGCACCAGTGGACATGACAGAATGAGACTGACGAATCGTTATGCGCTGCCGGAAGCGGCGGGGAGGCATGGCGATTCGTCGGTCTCTTGTGACGAACGCGCCAGCGCCCAACCGAGTTGGAACAGCGATTCGACGTTGTAGTCCTCTCGCATCTCGGCCAGATGGCGGGCGAGGGTGCGTTCGCTGATGCCGAGGCGGCGGGCGATGACTCTGTGGTTCGTGCCTTCGAGCAGGAGGTCGATGATGGTCTGGCGCATCCGTGACACGACCTGTTGCGGCACGGTTCGTCCACCGGTGAAGTCCAGTCCGCGGTTCCAGTTGCGCTCGAACACCTCGTGGACGAGGAAGTGGATGACGGCGGGGTCGTGGATGAAGGCCGCCAGATTGAGGTCCTCCGCGACCGGGATGACGGCCAGCTGCCGGTCCACGATGATCAGCCTGGTGTACGGCTCGTCGAGGGTGCGGAACCGCCCACCGGCCTCGGTGATCTTCGCGACGTAGTCCCGGGTGGGGGCGTGGTACCTGGTGCTCGGATGGTAGATGGTCCGCACCGCAATACCGCGTTCGAGGTCGGCCAGGTCGTCGTCGAGCACGCGGGACAGAACGTCCGGCGGCCGCGGGCCGCCCGGCTGGGCCGCGAGTATCTCCTCTTTCGCAGTGGTCACGGCGTGGTTGATCCGTTGGCTGATCAGTGCCTTGCCGCGGACGTACTCGATAATTCCGCCGGACGGTTCCGGACGGTGAAACGCGTCCGCGAGACCCTGAAGGTCGCCGGGGACGGCTATCGCGCGGGACAGCAGCGCGAGTGCCTGGCGTTGCCAGAGGGCGCTCAGCCCGGTGGCGAGCTGTTGTGGATCGACCGCGACCAGAATCTGCGGATCATCCATGTCGGGAGTGAGGAGACCGATGTCCAACAGCTCGCTGAGGTGGCTGTAGTCGTGCTCCTCGATTTCACTGCGGGCTATCCGACCGTGCGCCCGGATTGCCGCGAGGTAGAGGTCGTGCGCTCCGGTGGAGAGAGTGCCCGGTGCACCGACACCCGGAATGGCGTCGTTCCTCCCGTTCATTCACGACTCCTTCTTGACGACCGAACCTGCCCTATGGCTGCACTCGAGCCCCATCGGTGATCCTAGATCCCGGCGCGGGATCCGGAACCGGGCATTGTTCCACCATTGCGGAGTGACGCTTCGATTGGCACCCTCTCACCACAAGTAAGCCGCCGGCACCCCCCGAACAGGAGGGAACCGGCGGCCGGGCTGGGTGTTCAGCCGAGTCAGCGCTTCGGGCGCCAGACGACCAGGGCGCTCGACTGGGGGGTCGGGGGCTGGTACGGGACGAGGTCGCGGCGGTAGGAGGCGTGGACGGCGGCTTCGCGCTGCTGGAGGGCGGCGGCGGCGCCCTCCAGGGAGTCCGCGAGTTCGGCGATGCGCGACTGGAGGGCGGTGACCTGGTTCTCCAGCTCGATGATCCGCTTGATGCCGGCCAGGTTGATGCCCTCGTCCTGCGAGAGCCGCTGGACCTCGCGCAGCTGCTGGATGTCGCGGGCCGAGTAGCGGCGGCCGCGGCCGGCGGTGCGGTCGGGGCAGACCAGGCCGAGGCGGTCGTACTGGCGCAGGGTCTGCGGGTGCAGGCCGGAGAGTTCGGCGGCCACCGAGATCACGTACACCGGGGTGTCCTCGGTGAGCACGTACTGGGGCGGGGCCGCGGCGCGCCGGGGGCGGCGGCCGTCGCCGGGCAGGCCTTCGCCGAGGCCCGGGCCGATCGGGCCGTCGGGGGTCATCGGGGACATCTGGTCGTCACGCTCCCTTCGCCGCCCGGAACAGGGCGGCTCGCGGGTCGTCGGAGGCGGTGGCCTCGCGGTACTGCTCCAGGGCGGACAGCGCGTCGCCGGTGACGTGCTGCGGCACCACGACCTCGACGGTGACGAGGAGGTCGCCGCGGGTGCCGTCCTTGCGGGTGGCGCCCTTGCCGCGGGCCCGCATGGTGAGGCCGTTGGCACTGCCCGGGGGCAGCTTGAGCTTCACGGCGGGGCCGCCGAGTGTGGGCACCTCGATGGTGCCGCCGAGCGCCGCCTCGGGGAAGGTGACCGGGACGGTCACGGTGAGGTTGTCGCCCTTGCGGCCGAAGACGGGGTGGGCGTCGACGTGCACGGTGACGTAGAGGTCGCCGGGCTGGCCGCCGCGTTCGCCCTGGGCGCCCTTGCCCTTGAGCCGGATGCGCTGGGCGTCCTGGACGCCGGCCGGGATGCGGACCTGCATGGTGCGGGCGGAGCTGGCCCGGCCGCTGCCGTGGCAGTCGGTGCAGGGGTCGTCGACGATCATGCCGCGGCCCTTGCAGTCCTTGCAGGGCTCGGAGAGCGCGAACGCGCCCTGGCCCCGGCTGACGGTGCCGGCGCCGACGCAGGTCGGGCAGACCCGCGGGGTGGTGCCGGACTTGGCGCCGGTGCCGTTGCAGACGCGGCAGGGGGCCTGGCTGGTCATCCGCAGCGGGACGGTCGCGCCGTCGACGGCCTCCTCGAAGGAGAGGGTGACCTCGGTCTCGACGTCGGCGCCGCGCCGGGGCTGGGCCTGCCGGCCGCCGCGGTTGAAGAGGCCGCCGAAGACGTCGCCGATGCCGCCGCTGCCGCCCTGGGTGCCGCTGAAGAGGTCGCCGAAGTCGAAGCTGTAGTTGCCGGTGCCGGGCCCGCCGGCGCGGAAGCCGCCGTTGGCGAAGAGGCTGCGGGCCTCGTCGTACTCCTTGCGGCGCTTCTCGTCGGACAGGACGTCGTACGCCTCGGAGATGTCCTTGAAGCGCTCCTCGGCCTTGGCGTCGCCCTTGTTGGCGTCCGGGTGGAACTCGCGCGCCAGCTTCCGGTAGGTCTTCTTGATCTCGGTGGCGGTGGCGTCCTTGGGCACGCCGAGGACCTTGTAATAGTCCTTCTCGACAAAGTCCTTGCCACTCATGGCTTGCGCCACCTCCCGATGTCCATCGTCACTGCCTTGTCAACAGCCCGCGGCACTGCGTTGTCAACAGCCCGGCCGCGCGGGCCTGTTGCCGACAGTGCGCTGCGGAGCCGATCGCCGTACTGACCGGCGTACGACTCCGCAGCGCACTGGTTCATCTGCTGGGACGGGCGTGCGCCCGTCACAGGTCGTCAGCTGTCCTTGCCACCGTCGGCCTTGTCCGACTTCTCGGACTTGGCGGTGTCGGTGTCCGGCCCGGCCGTGGTCTGGGTGCCCGGCTGGGGCTCCGCGACCGCGACCATCGCCGGGCGGATGATCCGCTCGCCGATCCGGTAGCCGGGCTGGAGGATCTGCACGCAGGTGTCCTCGGTGACGTCCGAGGAGTAGCTGTGCATCAGCGCCTCGTGCATGGTCGGGTCGAAGGGCTCGCCCTCCTTGCCGAACTGCTGGAGGCCCAGCTTGGCGACGACCGTCTCCAGGGAGTCGGCGACGGACTTGAAGCCGCCGGTGACCTCGCCGTGCTCGCGGGCGCGGCCGATGTCGTCCAGGACCGGGATCAGGGACTCCAGGATGTTGGAGACCGCGATCTCGCGGACCGTGAGCCGGTCGCGCTCGACCCGCTTGCGGTAGTTCTGGTACTCGGCCTGGAGGCGCTGGAGGTCCGCGGTGCGCTCGGTGGCCTCGCGCTTGGCGGCGGCCAGCTCGTCCGACGCGTCGCCGGAGCCGGCCGCGGCGGCCTCCTCGGCGGCCTTGATCACGGCCTCCTCGGCGGCGGAGTCGTCGCCGGGCTTGCCGCCCTGCGTCTTGTCCGTCATGCCGCGCCGCCCTTGGGCTTGTCGTGCTTCTCGTCGTCCACGATCTCGGCGTCGACGACGTCGTCGTCCTTGCCCTGGGCGGCGGAGTCCCCGGCGGCGGCACCGGCGGCGTCGGCGTTGGCGTAGAGGGCCTGGCCGAGCTTCTGCGCGGTGGTGGAGACCTTCTCCGAGGCCTCGCGGATCTTCGCGATGTCCTCGCCCTTCAGGGCCTCCTTGAGCTCGCCGATGGCGGTCTCGACCTCGGTCTTGACGTCGGCCGGGAGCTTGTCGGTGTTGTCCGCGATGAACTTCTCGGTCGAGTAGACGAGCTGCTCGGCGGAGTTGCGGGTCTCGACGGCCTCGCGGCGCTTGTGGTCGTCCTCGGCGTACTGCTCGGCCTCGCGGCGCATGCGGTCGACCTCGTCCTTCGGCAGCGAGGAGCCGCCGGTGACGGTCATCTTCTGCTCCTTGCCGGTGCCGAGGTCCTTGGCGGCGACGTGCATGATGCCGTTGGCGTCGATGTCGAAGGTGACCTCGATCTGCGGCAGGCCGCGCGGCGCCGGCGGGAGGCCGGTCAGCTCGAACATGCCGAGCTTCTTGTTGTACGCGGCGATCTCGCGCTCGCCCTGGTAGACCTGGATCTGCACGGACGGCTGGTTGTCCTCGGCCGTGGTGAAGATCTCGGAGCGCTTGGTCGGGATCGTGGTGTTGCGCTCGATCAGCTTGGTCATGATGCCGCCCTTGGTCTCGATGCCGAGGGACAGCGGGGTGACGTCGAGCAGCAGGACGTCCTTGACCTCGCCCTTGAGGACACCGGCCTGGAGCGAGGCGCCGATGGCGACGACCTCGTCCGGGTTGACGCCCTTGTTGGCGTCCTTGCCGCCGGTCAGCTCCTTGACGAGCTCGGCGACGGCCGGCATGCGGGTCGAGCCGCCGACGAGGACGACGTGGTCGATCTCGGCGAGCGAGATGCCGGCGTCCTTGATCACGTTGTGGAACGGGATCTTGCAGCGCTCCAGCAGGTCGGAGGTCAGCTGCTGGAACTGGGCGCGGGTGAGCTTCTCGTCCAGGTGCAGCGGGCCCTCGGCGGAGGCCGTGATGTAGGGCAGGTTGATCGAGGTCTCGGAGGACGAGGACAGCTCGATCTTGGCCTTCTCGGCGGCCTCGCGCAGACGCTGCAGGGCCATCTTGTCCTTGGACAGGTCGACCCCGTGGCCGGACTGGAAGACCTTGACCAGGTGGTCGACGACCTTCTGGTCCCAGTCGTCGCCACCGAGGTGGTTGTCACCGTTGGTGGCCTTCACCTCGACGACCCCGTCGCCGATCTCCAGCAGGGAGACGTCGAAGGTGCCGCCGCCGAGGTCGAAGACCAGGATGGTCTGGTCGTCCTTGTCCAGGCCGTAGGCCAGGGCAGCCGCGGTCGGCTCGTTGACGATGCGCAGGACGTTGAGGCCCGCGATCTCACCGGCCTCCTTGGTGGCCTGGCGCTCGGAGTCCGAGAAGTACGCCGGGACGGTGATGACCGCGTCGGTGACGGTCTCGCCCAGGTAGGCCTCCGCGTCCCGCTTCAGCTTCTGCAGGATGAAGGCGCTGATCTGCTGGGGGTTGAAGTCCTTGCCGTCCAGGTTGATCTTCCACCCGGTGCCCATGTGGCGCTTGACCGAGCGGATGGTGCGGTCGACGTTGGTGACCGCCTGGCGCTTGGCCACCTCGCCGACCAGGACCTCGCCGTTCTTCGCGAAAGCGACGACGGACGGCGTGGTCCGCGCGCCCTCGGCGTTCGTGATGACGGTGGGCTCGCCACCCTCCAGAACGCTGACGACCGAGTTCGTCGTACCGAGGTCGATGCCGACCGCGCGTGCCATCGTAGATACCTCCACGGAAGAGTTGAGCTTTACGGGCTCAAGGATGCATGACCCGCCGGGCGGCGTCAACAGCTATGAGTCAGCAGCACTCAACTTTGCTGATGCCGGTCCTCTCGGTGGGCCGCCGCGGGGGCCCGCGGTGTCCCCGGTCGGAGTGACGGCCGCCCCGGCCGAGGTGGCGGGGGTGGAGTTACGTGACTGCCGCCATACCTTGGGAACCTTCTGGAGAACTGTTGACGAGCGGTAATGTCCGGGCCGTCGGCCCGGCAAGTTACCGACGAGTACACTCCCTTGGTAAAGACGTAGAACCCGGACTGCTCAACCGCAAGCCGCAGGAGACGGAGCCGATGCAGCTAGCAGCGATCGTCATCTCGCTGGTCACGTTCGTGATCGGCACCGCGCTCGCCCTTCGTGCGGCGTGGCACATCTTCAAGGTGGTGCTGACCGGCGCGCCGGACACCACCCGCTTCGGCAAGCCCGCCCGGCGCGTGAAGACCGTCGCGGTCGAGTTCATCGGCCACACCAGGATGAACCGCTGGGGGATCGTCGGCATCGCGCACTGGTTCGTCGCGGTCGGCTTCTTCAGCCTGGTCCTGACCATCGTCAACGCGATGGGCCAGCTCTTCGACGCCGAGTTCGAGCTGCCGGTCATCGGGCACTGGATGATCTGGCAGCTCTTCGTCGAGCTCGTCGGCACCCTCACCACCCTGGGCATCCTGACCCTGATGGTGATCCGGCTGATGAGCCTGCCGTCGCGCTCCGGACGCAAGTCCCGCTTCGCCGGCTCGATCGCCTGGCAGGCCTTCTACGTCGAGTACACGATCCTCGGCATCGGCCTGTGCATCCTGATGCTGCGCGCCCTGGAGGGCGCCCTCAACGGCGTCGACTCGTACGGCCCGGCGCACCTCGTCTCGTACCCGATCACCTCCGCGCTGAGCGGCCTGTCGCACGGCACGCTGGAGAACCTGATCTGGCTCTTCGCGATGCTGAAGATCTGCATCTCCTTCGCCTGGGCGACCACCATCGGCCTCAACCCCTCGATGGGCGTGGCCTGGCACCGCTTCCTCGGCTTCTTCAACATCTACTTCAAGCGCGAGGAGGACGGCGGCACCGCGCTCGGCGCCCTCCGTCCGATGACCTCCGGCGGCCAGCCGATCGACTTCGAGGACCCGGCCGAGGACGCCGTCTTCGGCGTCTCCCAGGTCGAGCACTTCTCCTGGAAGGGCATCCTCGACTTCTCCACCTGCACCGAGTGCGGCCGCTGCCAGTCGCAGTGTCCGGCCTGGAACACCGGCAAGCCGCTGTCGCCGAAGCTGCTCATCATGAGCCTCCGCGAGCACGTCTACGGCAAGGCCCCGTACCTGCTCGCCGGTGGCGGCAAGGACATGGAGGGCACCGAGAAGGCGACCGCCGAGCAGCTCAAGGACGTCCCGGCGGGCGCCCTCGCCGAGGCCGAGCGCCCGCTGATCGGCACCGCCGAGGAGAACGGCGTCATCGACCCGGACGTCCTGTGGTCCTGCACCACCTGCGGCGCCTGCGTCGAGCAGTGCCCGGTGGACATCGAGCACATCGACCACATCGTCGACATGCGCCGCTACCAGGTGATGATCGAGTCCTCGTTCCCGACCGAGGCCGGGACGATGCTCAAGAACCTGGAGAACAAGGGCAACCCGTGGGGCATGGCCACCAAGGCCCGCCTCGACTGGGTCAAGGAGCTCAAGAAGGAGACCGGCATCGAGGTGCCGGTGATCGGCGAGGACATCGACCCCGCCGAGGTCGAGTACCTCTACTGGGTCGGCTGCGCCGGCGCCCTGGAGGACCGCGCCAAGAAGACCACCAAGGCCTTCGCCGAGCTGCTGCACACCGCGGGCGTGAAGTTCGCGATCCTCGGCAAGGAGGAGTCCTGCACCGGTGACTCCGCCCGCCGCCTGGGCAACGAGTTCCTCTTCCAGATGCTCGGCGCGCAGAACGTGGAGACGCTGAACGCGGCCCTGGAGGACGCCCCGGTCAAGCGGATCGTCGCCACCTGCCCGCACTGCTTCAACACCATCGCCAACGAGTACCCGCAGCTGGGCGGCCACTTCGAGGTCATCCACCACACCCAGCTGCTGCAGCACCTGATCGACGAGGGCAAGCTCGTCCCGGTCAACCCGGTCGAGGGCCTGATCACCTACCACGACCCCTGCTACCTGGGCCGCCACAACAAGGTCTACAGCCCGCCGCGCGAGATCATGGACAAGGTCCCGGGTCTGCGCCAGCAGGAGATGCACCGGCACAAGGAGCGCGGCTTCTGCTGCGGCGCCGGCGGTGCGCGCATGTGGATGGAGGAGCGCATCGGCAAGCGGATCAACACCGAGCGCGTGGACGAGGCGCTGTCGCTCAACCCGGACATCGTCTCCACCGCCTGCCCGTTCTGCCTGGTGATGCTCTCCGACTCGGTCAACGGCAAGAAGAACGAGGGCGCGGCCAAGGAGCACCTGAAGGTGGTCGACGTGGCCCAGCTGCTGCTCGACTCGGTCAAGGCGACCCCGCCGGCCGAGACCGAGGAGCCCGCGACGGTGGACGCGTAGCGGCCCCTGTTCGACAGTTCTGCTACAACTGCCCGGCCCGGCGGCCGCCGCGAAAGCGCTCCGCCGGGCCGGGCTTTTGGGGCCTCGGCGGCGCTGCCCCGCAGGCCCCGGCGGCGGGCGAGTGATGCCAATCGCACAGCCGCCGGACGGGCATTCGGTTGGAAGGAAATACAGTAGGCCAGACCGGCCCGCGGGCCGGTCGACCCGTTCCGGACACCCGGACCACGGCCGGACCACGGCCGGACGGCCGGTGGGCGGACGGGTCCATACGGACGAAGAGAGGTGCGGCCCGCCGGGCCGGGCCGCAGAGACCACAAGGGGAACAGCGCAGACCATGACCGAGGCGATCATGCTGGTCGGTGGTAAGGGCACGCGACTGCGTCCGCTGACCACCCACACCCCCAAGCCCATGCTGCCGGTGGCGGGCGTCCCCTTCATCGCGCACCAGCTGGCCCGCGCCGCGGCCGCCGGAGTCACCCGCGTGGTGCTCGCCACCTCCTACCTGGCCGAGGTCTTCGAGGACCACTTCCAGGACGGCACCCCGTACGGCATCGAGCTGGTCTACCTGACCGAGCGCGAGCCGCTCGGCACCGGCGGCGCCATCCGCAACGCCGCCTCCGGGCTCACCTGCGGCCCGGACGAGCCGGTCCTCGTCTTCAACGGCGACATCCTGTCCGGCGTCGACATCGCCGCCCTGCGCGACGGCCACGTGGCCGCCGGGGCCGACGTCACCCTGCACCTCACCCGGGTGGAGGACCCGCGCGCCTTCGGCCTCGTGCCGACCGACGCGGACGGGCGGGTGCTGGAGTTCCTGGAGAAGCCGGAGACGCCCGAGCAGATCGTCACCGACCAGATCAACGCCGGCTGCTACGTCTTCACCCGGTCCGTCATCGACCGCATCCCGGCCGGCCGGGAGGTGTCCGTCGAGCGCGAGACCTTCCCCGAGCTGCTCGCCACCGGCGCGCTGCTGCGCGGCGTCGTCGACACCTCGTACTGGCTGGACCTCGGCACCCCGGGCGCGTTCGTCCGCGGCTCGGCCGACCTCGTCCTCGGCAAGGTCGACTCCCCGGCCGTCCCCGGCCCGACCGGCGACGCCCTGCTGCTGCCCGGCGCGACCGTCCACCCCGGCGCGGTGCTCAGCGGCGGCACCGTCGTCTCCGAGGGCGCGGTGGTCGAGGCCGGCGCGATCGTCGAGGGCAGCGTCATCCTGCCCGGCGCCGTCATCGGCCCGGACACCCTGGTCAAGGACTCCATCGTGGGTGCCTTCGCGACCGTCGGGGACCGCTCGGCCCTGGACGGCGCGGTGATCGGCGACGGCGCGATCGTCGAGTCCGACAACGAGCTGCCGAACGGCATCCGGATCGCCTGCGGCACGCTGCTGCCGGTCGGCGCCGTCCGCACCTCGGCCGGCCCGGGCGGCTGCCCGGCCGGTGCCTCCGCCGCGGCGGCCGTCCACGGTCCGACCGTCACCGCGCAGCGCTGACGCCCGCTTCCGGCCCCGTTCGTCTCAGGCTCGCTGCAAACCGGCCCCGGCTCCGTCCGGGGCGTACGCGGACTGGGCCGGACGGGTACCTTCGGAACGTGGCTGGTAATCGATACGACAGCGGTCAGGGCGCCGACCCCCACGGCGGGTGGTCGGCCCCTCCGCCACCGGCGGGGGCGCCCGGGGGGCACGGGCAGACGGACGGGCCGGAGTACTTCACGGCCCCGCACCAGGGGGTCGCTCCGCACGACCCGTACGCCGCCGACCGGCCCGGGAACACCCGGTCCTTCCCGACCGGCGGGGACCCGTACGCGGGGCAGCCCCCGTACCAGGACTACCCGACGCAGGGGTACCAGGGGCAGGGCCGGCAGGCTCCCGGCCACTACGACCAGGGCTACGGCGACCAGGGGTACGGGGACCAGGGCTACGGCGAGCAGGGCTACGGATACCCCCAGGGGGAGCCGCAGCCGCCGTACGGCCAGGACAACGTCGCCGTCTACCGGGCCGGCGGCCAGTCGTCGCCGCACGTCTCCGGGCCGCGCCCGCACTGGCGCGAGCTGCTCCTCGGCATCGTCCGCGCGCCGGCCGCGACCTTCGACCGCACCCGTGACCACCAGGTCTGGCTGCCCGCCCTCACCGTCTCGCTCCTCTACGGCGCGCTCGCGGTGCTCGGCATCGGCCTGACGCACAACGACATCGTCAACTCGACCTTCACCGTCGCGCTGACCGGCATGGCCGCCGCCGCGCTCGGCTTCACCGTCACCGGCGCGATCTTCGGCGCTGTCACCTACGCGCTGGCCCGCCAGCTCGGCGGGGACGGCCCGTGGAAGTCGACGGTCGGCCTGGCCGCGCTGATCGGCTGGCTGACCGACGCGCCCCGGCTGCTGCTCGCCCTGGTGCTGCCCTCCGGCAGCGCGGTCGTGCAGGTCGTCGGCTGGGCCACCTGGGCGTTCTGCGCGTTCCTGCTGACCACGATGGTCCGCCGGGTGCACGACCTGCCCTGGGGCAAGGCGGCGGGCGCCGCGGCCGTCCAGCTGCTCGCGCTGCTGGTGCTGATCAAGCTGCCGACCCTGGGCTGACCGCCGGACGGCGGCGGGGCGGACGGCAGAATGGTGGACGGGCCCCGCGAACCGGGGTCCGTCCCCCGTCGGCCGCGACCACCCACCGGAGCCAGGCATGACCCTCCCCACCACCCACGTCAGCTTCCCGGCCGGGGCGGTGACCGGCGACTCCCCGGTGCTCGCGGTGCACCCGCTCGCCGACGGCCGGTACGCCGTCGTCACCGCGGCCACGCCGTTCCACCCGCTCGACCACACCTGGCCCGACCAGCCCGCCGACCTCGGCACGCTCACCGTGGACGGCGCCGAGCTGGCCGTCGTCGACTGCCTGACCGGCGCGGTCGGCCCGGACGGCGGCGCGCCGCTGGTCGGCGCCGACATCCCGGTGCGGCGCGGCGACGAGGAGTGGTCCTGGCTCGTCCTGCACGTCGTCGCCGCCGACCCGGGCGACCTCGTCGGCCGCACGGCCGTGCTCGCCGTCGACGCCGAGCGCCGCGCCGCCCTCAGCGCCTCGCACAGCGGCTGCCACCTGCTCGCCCTCGCCCTCAACGCCGCGCTCGCCCCGCGCTGGCGCAAGGACCCGGGCCGCGCCGACGCCCTCGGCCACCCGGACTTCGACAGCCTCGCGATGGCCACCTCGGTGATGGACACCGAGGCCAGCACGGACACCTACCGGCTCGGCAAGTCGCTCAAGAAGAAGGGCTTCACGGCCGACGCCACCGACGAGCTGCCCGCCCTCGCCGACGCCCTGCCCGCCGTCACCGAGGCCGTCAACGCGCAGCTGGCCGCCTGGGTCGCCGCCGACGCCGCCGTCCGCATCGAGGTGCCGGGCCCCGAGCTCACCGCCCGCCGCCAGTGGCACTGCGAGCTGCCCGAGGGCGGCGCGCAGATCTCCTGCGGCGGCACCCACCTGCACCACCTGGGCGAGCTGGCCGAGCTCCGCACCGAGCTGCGGCTGTCCGAGGACGGCACCGAGCTCGTCGCCGTCACCCGCCCGAAGCGGGCCTGAGGACCGGGCGCGCCGGCCGGGCCTGAGGACCAGGCCCCGGAACGCCACGGGCGGGGGGCGCCCGGCGGCGGGGGGGGGGGCCCCCGGGGGGGGGCGCGGCGCCGGGGGAACCGGGGGGGGGGGGGGGTGTGGTAATGGTGTGGGCGGG
>NZ_JBHWGV010000126.1:21803-26544 GCF_042732955.1 Kitasatospora sp. NPDC059747
CCCGCCCGCGCGGGCGTGGCAGCGGGCGGGCGCGCGCGGCGGTCGCGACCGGACGCGTGAGGCCGGCGAGGGGGAGACGCGCGCGCGGTCGGCGCGGCCCCGCCCGCCGTGCGTGCACTCCGTCCGGTTCAGACCCGGGTGCGGTGGAAGTTCATGAAGGAGCGCGACGGCGTCGGGCCGCGCTGGCCCTGGTAGCGCGAGCCGTAGCGCTCCGAGCCGTACGGGTGCTCCGACGGCGAGGAGAGCCGGAACAGGCAGAGCTGCCCGATCTTCATGCCCGGGTACAGCTTGATCGGCAGCGTCGCGACGTTCGACAGCTCCAGCGTGACGTGGCCGCTGAAGCCGGGGTCGATGAAGCCGGCCGTGGAGTGCGTCAGCAGGCCCAGGCGGCCGAGGCTCGACTTGCCCTCCAGCCGGGAGGCGACGTCCTCGGGCAGGGTGATGACCTCGTACGTCGAGGCCAGCACGAACTCGCCGGGGTGCAGGATGAACGCCTCGTCGCCGTCGGGCTCGACCAGCCGGGTGAGGTCCGGCTGCTCCTCGGAGGGGTCGATGTGCGGGTACTTGTGGTTCTCGAACACGCGGAAGAAGCGGTCGAGGCGCACGTCGATACTGGAGGGCTGGATCATCGTCGGGTCGAACGGGTCGATGACGACCCGGCCCAGGTCGATTTCGGTCCGGATGTCCTTGTCAGAGAGCAGCACGCTTCGAGGTTACGTGCACGACGGGGCCCCGGACGAATCCGCCCGGGGCCCCTTCCGTCCTCGCGCCGGCCGTCAGGCCAGGAACTCCGCGGCCTCCAGCCGCATCGCCCGGGCCAGTTGCGGAGCGGACAGCTCCCGCACGTCGGCCAACACCGAACTCCTCAGCCGTCCGCACTGCGGACAGCGGATCAGCCGGCCGGGCCCCAGCCGGCCGGGTCCGAGGTTCTGCATCGGGAACGTGGTGGTGCTGAACAGGTGCCCCTCGGCACAACGAACGACGGTGCGCTGCTCCATCGATCCCCTTCCCATCCCTAACCCAGTACTCACCCGTACTCGTCGCGCCCCGGGGAGCGGGCCCCGGGACAGCGTCACATTAGGGGATGTTCCGGACATTCCACACCATGGCTCGCCGCCCCGACCCCACCCGCCGGAGCACTCTCACGCGGCCCAAACAGTACGCCCCCCACCCCCGCCCCACCCCGCTCCGCCACGTCCCCGGGCCACCCGTGCAAGCGGCGTCACGCATGGGGTACAGTGAAGGCGATCGAGCGGTCACTGACGGCTCGTCAGGCGGGCGTAGTTTAATGGTAGAACATGAGCTTCCCAAGCTTAGAGCGCGAGTTCGATTCTCGTCGCCCGCTCCAGCACTAAAGCCGCAGGTCAGCGACCTGCGGCTTTCGCGTTCTCCGGGCCGATCCGGGTCGGCTGCCCGGCTGTGGCGGCGCGGTCAGGGGTGTGGCTGGAGGAGCACCTGCCGGAGTTCGGCGGTGCACATCATGTAGCCGTCCGGGGTGGGCAGGCGTTCCAGGTAGTGGGCGAGGTCCGCGCCCAACGAGAACACCCTCACCGGGGTGTCCGCCGCGCGCGCGGACTCCACCACGCTCCGCACTCCGTCGATGACGGCCGGGTGCCGGGTCTGGTAGGACCCGGCCACCAGGTGGTTGGTCCGGTCCGCGGCCAGGTAGAACTGCACGAGGTCCTTGGTGCCGACGAACAGCTCGCTGGCGCCCGCGGCGCAGAGCGCCCGGGTGGCGTGCACCGCCGCAGGCGTTTCGACGAACGCGGACACGGGCACGTCGGCGGGCAACGCGAGATGTGCCCTGAGCCGGGCGAACTCCTTCGCGTCGTTGAGGAAGGGAACCGAGAGGTGCACGCGGCCCGCGTCGTCGCCGAGCCGCTCGCGCAGGGACCCGAGCACGGAGTGCAGCGCGTCCCGGTAGGCGGCCGAGCCCAGCAGCCAGCGTGCGCCGTGCAGGCCCAGCTCGGGGTTCGGCTCGACCGCGACCGGGGCCAGCTCGGTGACGCCGGCGGCGTGGTCGGAGCGGAGGTCGAGGAGCCTCAGGACCAGCCGCTGGCCGGGCAGCAGCGCCTCGACGAAGGTGCACAGCCGGTCCGCGACGGCCCGCCCGTAGGCCGCGACGTCGGCGGGGCCGCCGTGGAGGGAGTCGAGCGGGCGCAGGCCCGCCGCCAGGCAGAGGAACTCCTCGCGGATGAAGAAGGATTCGACCCGCTCCGCGTTCGGCCCGCACGCGTTGATCGTGTGGATGTCCTGCAGGTCCGCGATGACGGCGCACGCCGAGCCGAGGCGGTCCAGCGGGGAGCTCCCGGCCCCCGGGGCCGGGGCCTCGGCGCCGCTCGCGTCGGACCCGATGACGATGGTCTCGCTCTCCAGGTGCAGCGTCACTTCCCCGACCAGGTCGGCGAGGTCCGCCTGGTCGACGCGGAGCACGGGTATGCCCCTGCCGCGGCAGATGGACTGCATGTGGCCGGTCGGCCCGCCCGAACTGCAGACGACCGCACGCGCCGCCACGATCGCTTCGTATATTCCCGCTTCGAGGGAAGGGGCGACGAGGATGGATCCCTTGAGCGGACTTCTCGTGCGGTTACAGGTACCCCGTAACACGCTCTGTGTGCCACCGGTCAATAGGAATCCTTGAATCCGTCGCCCGTTCACCTAGTCCTCCAGATCCTCGGTGTCCGTGATCCCCAGTTGTCGACGCAGCTGCCGTGGCGTCACGGTGACGTCGGTGAGCCGTTGGACGGCGGCCCGGTTGACGACCGCTCCCATCAGGCGGTCACGCCCGGAGGCGGCCATCGGGAGGGGCGGAAGTCCGCCCATGGATCGGATACAGGCGTCCAAGCGGAAACCGAGTACTTCCCGCTCGCTCCGATGACGCGTGGCCAACCTCCGCACCTCCAGGGCTACAGCCTCGTCGAATCCGACCGGGGCCGCTTCCTCTGAATTGCTGACGTGGCCGTGGCATTGAGCCATGTCCCGGGCCAAACCGTCTTCGTGCGGTTCCAGTTCCAGTTCCAGTTGCTCGATCACTCGCGCGGCGACCGCGATGGACTGGTTCTTGATGGCGGCGAGATTGAAGGTGAACGCGCCGGTCCGGCCGTTTCGAACGATCTCGTCACCCTCCCTCGGTGCGCCGACCGTGGAGACCGGGCCGGCCGGCTCCCCGCCGGGGCTGAGCAGCGTCCCGCGTTCGTCGACTTCCAGGCCGCGCCCGGTGCGCTCGTGGGGTACCGCGATCCCCCTCCGGAGGAGATTCCTCCAGAGCGGCCGGCCGACCCTGCTGTAGTCCGACTCCCTGCCGAAGTTGGAGACCACCAGGTCGGCCTCGATGGCGTGTTCCTCCTCCGGGGCCGCTACCGAGACGACCAGCCGCCCCGACGCCGTCGGCGTGATCCCCTCCACCTTGCCGACGACCAGCTTCGCCGAGCCGTCCGCGGGGTGTATCGCACGCTCGATGATCGCCATGGTGTACTCCACCGCGCCGACCCGGAGTGCGGCCATCGAGGTGCCGAACTCGTCCAGCAGGCTCCGCAGTTCCGCGGAGGGGATCCGCTCGATGGCCTCGGGAAGATGCGGTTCCCACGCCTTGGCCACCCGCTCCGCGACCACCGTCGGGTCGACCTCGGGGTGGTCCCGGAGGACCGCCTCGCGCGCCGTCTCCCACTCGGACCGGACCCGGGCGAGGAACTCCTCGCGGTTCCGGTACGGCTCCAACAGTGCCTTCGGGCAGGGTAGTTGTAACACCTCGTGCTCGTGGCCGCCGGGATACGTCCGGAACATCGTCCCGGTCCTGGAGATCAGGTGGATCCTTCCGGTGTGGCCCCGGCGCAGCAGGAGGCCCGCCGAGTCGTACGCGCTCAGCACGGATCCGACGATCGCGACCGTTGCCTCGGGCGGGAGCGTTTCGAGCTTCCGGACGCCGGCCGCGGAGTACGGGTTCCTCACGAAGGACGCGTGGTCGCGCACGTCGGCGGCGAAGGGCGGATCCCTGAGTTCGAGGCCGGTCGCGAGGACGACGTGGTCGGCGCACAGTGCGGTCGGTTCCGGAACCGGCCCGGCCTCCAGGCCGCTCGCGAAAAACTCACACACCGTCACTTCGACGCCTGTGGCGCGCACTTCCAGGTCGACCGCCTCGCCGTCCGCTTCGACGAGCACGACGCCGGGACAGGCCTCCCGCCCGGCCTCGGCCAGCCGGTCGATCAGGTAGTCCTGGAAGATCCGTCGGGGCGCCGGGCCCTGCTCGACGAACTCGAACTCGTCCCAGGGGGTCGGCCAGTCCCGGCGGTCGGCCTCGCGGTTGGCCCAGCGCACGAAGTCGAGGACGTCCTCCCGGAACACCGACATCCGACCCGCCTGGATGTTGAACACGTGGTCCCAGGGGTTGCCGTCCCGGTGGTAGGCGACGCCGGCGGACCGGTAGTCGGAGCGCCGCTCGAGCAGGACGATCTCCAGCGGCTTGCGGGCGAAGCGGAGCAGTCGGATCGCCGTGGCGGTGCCGGCCAGGCCCGCCCCGACTATGAGCACTCGTGGACACGTACCTGTTCGGTTCCGGGGCTGCGTCATGAGCCCAGGATGGACCGGCGGCAGCTCGCCCGCCGGGCTTTCGGCGCAACGGCCCTCGGTGCACGCTCGGGGGGGAATTTGGCTGTGGGGGGGCGGGGGGTGTTGGGGGCCGGGGGGGGGGTTGGGGGGGGGGTGGGGGGGGGGGGGGGGGGTTGCCGCGGTGGCGGGTGGCGCC
>NZ_JBHWGV010000127.1:0-26474 GCF_042732955.1 Kitasatospora sp. NPDC059747
ACTCCCGCCGGACACATCCTCCAGCCTCAGGGCCCCCGGGGGGGGTGCCACCCCACCCCCACCTCCGGCGGGGGGGGGCGCGCTGGACCCCGCCCCCGGGGGGCGGGGCGCCCCGCCGCCGCGGACCCAGGTCCCTCCGCCGCCCCGCCCAGTGCCCTGGCCGCCGCCGTCAACGCCGCCGACGCCGCCGCGGCGGCCGGCCTGGACGCCCTCGCCAAGGGCCCCGGCGAGACGTACGAACGGCGGACCGTCACCCCCTGGCTGAACGGCCTCTACTCCGTCGCCTACGAGCGCAGTTACCGCGGCCTGCCCGTGGTCGGCGGCGACGCCGTCGTCATAGCCGACGGCCAGGGGCGCGTCCAGGGCCTCCAGTCCGCGGCCACCGGCCCGGTCGGCGGCTCGACGACCCCGCAGGTGAGCGCCGCGCACGCGGAGCAGACGGCCCGCACCCGGCTCGCCGCCGTCGACTCGGTGGACGCGCGCCGGCTCGTCGTCCGGGTCAGGGACGGCGCCGGACGGCTCGCCTGGGAGACCGTCCTGACCGGCCGCACCGACAGCGCGCCCAGCAAGCTGCACGTGTTCGTCGACGCCGCCACCGGCGAGGTGATCGACAGCTACGACGACGTCCGCGCGGGCACCGTCAACAGCAAGTGGAACGGCCCCGGGCCGCTCACCATCAACACCACCAACTCCGGTGGCTCGTACAGCCTGCGCGACCCCAACCGGCCCGGCCTCAGCTGTTCCGACTACGACACCGGGCAGGTGCTCACCAAGTCCTCCGACTCCTGGGGCACCGGCGACCCGTCCAGCAGGGAGACCGGCTGCGGCGACGCCATGTGGGCCGCCCAGACCGAGTGGAACATGCTCCGCGACTGGCTCGGACGCAACGGCCACGACGGCAACGGCGGCAGCTGGCCGGTCAAGATGGGCCTGAACGACGTCAACGCCTACTGGGACGGCAGCTCCGTCTCCATCGGCCACAACCAGGGCGGCGAGTGGATCGCCGCGCAGGACGTCGTCGGCCACGAGTTCGGCCACGGCATCGACCAGTACACCCCCGGCGGCGCCAACAACGAGAACGGCCTCGGCGAGGGCACCGGCGACATCTTCGGCGCGCTCACCAAGGAGTACGCCAACCAGCCCTCGCCCTACGACTACCCCGACTACCAGGTCGGCCGGGAGGCCAACCTGCTCGGCCAGGGCCCGATCCGCAGCCTCTACCAGCCCTCGCTCGTCAACAACGACCCCGACTGCTACTCCTCCTCGATCCCGAGCACCGAGGTGCACGCGGCGGCCGGCCCGCTCAACCACTGGTTCTACCTGCTGAGCCTCGGCTCCAACCCCGGTGGCGGCAAGCCCACGAGCCCCACCTGCAACGGCTCCTCGGTCACCGGCATCGGCGTCAAGCAAGCCGGGCAGGTCTTCTACGGCGGCATGCTGCTCAAGACCAGCGGCATGACGTACAAGCGCTACCGCACCACCACCCTGACCGCCGCCAAGAACCTCGACCCCACCTGCGGCTTCTACAACCGCACCAAGGCGGCCTGGGACGCGGTCAGCGTGCCCGCGCAGAGCGGCGACCCGAGCTGCACGCCGTCCGGCAGCAACGACTTCTCGCTCGCCCTCGGCCCGGCGTCCGGCTCCGTCCAGCCCGGCTCCTCGACCACGGCGACGGTCAGCACGGCCGTCACCTCGGGCACCGCGCAGAACGTCGGCCTGACCGCCTCCGGCGCGCCGGCCGGCGTCACGGCCACCGTCTCGCCGTCCTCCGTGCAGACCGGCTCCTCCGCGACCCTGACCCTGTCCGCCTCCTCGGGCGCCCCGGCCGGGACGTACGTCATCACCGTCACCGGCACCGCCGGCGCGGCCACCCACACCGCCCAGTACACCCTGACGGTCGGCGGCGGCACGCCCGGCGGCCCCGCGCCCGACATCGACGTCGCGAAGATCCAGGCCGACCTCGCCCAGCTCAACACCATCGCCGACCAGAACGGCGGCAACCGCCGGGCCGGCAGCGCCGGCCACAACCAGTCCGTCGCGTACATCAAGGGCAAGCTCCAGGCCGCCGGCTACACCGTCGCCGAACAGGCCTGCAGCTCCTGCGACTACCCGTCCAGCAACCTGGTCGCCGACTGGCCCGGCGGCCCCGCCGACCAGGTCACCATGCTCGGCGCCCACCTCGACAGCGTCCAGGCCGGCCCCGGCATCAACGACAACGGCTCCGGCTCGGCCACCCTGCTGGAGAACGCCCTCGCCCTCGCCCAGCAGAACCCGGCCATGACCAGGCACGTCCGCTTCGCGTGGTGGACCGGCGAGGAGCAGGGCCTCCAGGGCTCCCGCTCCTACGTCGGCCAGCTGAGCTCCGCCCAGCGCTCCGCGATCAAGGCCTACTACAACTTCGACATGGTCGGCTCGCCCAACGCCGGCTACTTCATCAACAACATCACCACCGCGCCCGCCGCCCCCATGAAGGCGTACTGGGACTCGCTCAACCTCCAGCCCGAGGAGAACGTCGAGGGCCAGGGCCGCTCCGACGACTACTCCTTCCAGCAGGCCGGCATCGCCACCTCCGGCTACGCGGCCGGCGCGGACGCCGTCAAGACGGCGGCGCAGGCGGCCAAGTGGGGCGGCACCGCGAACCAGTCCTACGACTCCTGCTACCACCAGTCCTGCGACACCAGCGGCAACATCGACCCGACGGCCCTGAAGCGCAGCGCCAACGGCGTCGCGTACACCATCTGGAAGACCTCGGTCGGCGGCACCGCCCCGTCCAACGACTTCTCGGTGTCCGTCAACCCGGCCAACGGCTCGGTGACGCCCGGCGGTTCGGCCACGGCCTCCGTCTCGACCGCCACCACGTCCGGCTCCGCGCAGAAGGTCAACCTGTCGGCGAGCGGCGCCCCGGCGGGCGTGACGGTCTCCTTCAGCCCGGCCTCGGTGCAGTCCGGCGGCTCGTCGACCATGACGGTCACCGCCTCCTCCTCGGCCTCCGCCGGCACCTACACCATCACGGTGACCGGCACCGGCACCGCCACCCACACCACCACCTACTCCCTGACCGTCGGGAGCGGCAACCCCGGCGGCACCTGGACCCCCGGCACCACCTACCAGGCCGGCGACGTCGTCACGTACAACGGCGCAAGCTACCGCTGCATCCAGGGCCACACGGCCCAGGCCGGCTGGGAACCGCCCATCGTCCCGGCCCTCTGGCAGCGCATCTGACGTCTCTGACGCGCAGAGGGGAAAAAGAGCTGCGCCGCGGCCCGTCGAGGGGGACGGACCGCGGCGCAGCCGCGCGTGTTGATGACGAGAGGAGGGCACCGGGTCCGTCGTCATTCCATGATCGCCACCGTCTGCCATAGAGTTCCGTCCGGATCCGACGGACCGACAGCCGCCGCACCGAGGAGCAGCCCGTGGCCACCGAAGCGCTTTCCGTTCCCGAGCTTCCCGCCGAGGCCGTCGAGCAGTGGCGGGCCTCCGGGGCCGACCT
This sequence comes from Kitasatospora sp. NPDC059747, assembly GCF_042732955.1. Taxonomy (NCBI): domain Bacteria; kingdom Bacillati; phylum Actinomycetota; class Actinomycetes; order Kitasatosporales; family Streptomycetaceae; genus Kitasatospora; species Kitasatospora sp. NPDC059747. The sequence goes on from NZ_JBHWGV010000127.1 coordinate 3,491, forward strand.
CGTCGAGTTGCTCGCGCGGGCGCGGCGGGAGGTCGGGGGGATCGCCGCGGTCCCGCTCGGGGGCGAGCGGGCGACCGTGCTGGTGACGGATCCGGCGGGTGTGCAGCACGTGCTCGGGCGGCATCCGGACCGGTACGTGAAGCGCTCGCACCGGGCGCGGATGCTCGTCGGGGACGGCGTGCTGTCCGCCAGCGGGGATGCGTGGAAGCGTCAACGGCGGCTGCTGCAGTCCCAGTTCACCGGGACGGGCATGCGGCGCTACGAGCAGCGGATCGCCGAGGCGGCGCGGCGCACGGCCGACCGGTGGGCGGGGTACGCCCGCACCGGCGAGACCTTCGACGTCGGCGAGGAGATGCGGCGCTTCGCCCTCGACACGGTGTGGCGGGCCCTCACCGGACACGAGATGGATGACGCGACCGACCGCGAACTCCGTTCGGTGGAACGGGTGGTGGCCGCGATGCCGACCCTGCCCACCAACGCGGCCGACGCCCGCGACGCGGTGGCCGAGGACCTCGCCCGGATCGACGCGATCGCCCAGGCCGCCATCGACGCGGCGCGCACCACCCACGACTCCCCCGGCGTCCTGCACGACCTCCTCGAAGCTTCGCGCCAACACCCCGAGTACACCGACCGGTTGATCCGCGACGAACTCGTCACCCTCATCGTCGCCGGCCACGAGACCACCGCCACCACCCTCACCTGGCTGTATCTCCTCCTCGACCGCCACCCCGAGGCCCGTACGGCCGCCCCCCAGGCGCTCGTCAGCGAGACCCTGCGCCTCTACCCGTCCGCTTGGATGCTCCCTCGGCATGCCACCGAGGACGACGTGATCGCCGGCCACCACATCGCGGCCGGAACGGACGTCCTCGTCTGCCCGTACCTCACCCACCGGGACCCCGCTCTCTGGCCCGACCCGGAGCGCTTCGACCCCACCCGCTTCACCGCCACCGGGACCCGCCCCGCCCACCTCGCCGCCTACTACCCCTTCGGCCTCGGCGCCCGCGCCTGCCTCGGCACCCAGTTCGCCGTCCGCGAGACCACCGCCCTGCTCGAACTGCTCCTCCCGGCGTACACCCCGACCTTCCTCTCCACCCCCACCGGCGCCGCCTACAGCATCACCGTCCGCCCCGACGGCCCGACGCCGGCGGTGCTGCTCACGTGACCCGGGACGCCTCCAGGGTGCGCACCCGCCTCGCCGCCATGGCCGACGCGGAGCCCGAACGCCGCCGCTTCGGCTCCGACCACCACGACTACCGGCTCCGGCCGCCGCTCGCCGAGGAGACCATCCGGGCGTTCGAGCACCGGCACGGCGTCCAACTCCCTTCCTCCTACCGGAGCTTCCTCGCCGACGTCGCCGACGGCGGTGCCGGCCCGGACTACGGCGTCGTCGGACTCACGGAGGTCCTCGACGAGGAGGACGCCATCCACGGCGTGCGCGAGGACGACCTGCGCCCCGGCGTCCTGGCCATGCCGTTCACCGGGCACGGCCCGCACCCGGTCGCGGGAAGCCTGGTCATCGCGGAGGGCGGCTGCGGCATGTGGTCCCGTCTCGTCGTCACCGGCCCGAACGCGGGCGAGGTGTGGCACGACGACCCCGACTGGGGCGGTCTCACCCCGGGCCCGGACTTCCGCGACTGGTACGAGGCCTGGCTCGCTCCCGCCGAAGACACCTGACGGCGAGGCGATGGCCCGTCGGAGTGATCGCGCCGCGGTGTCCGCCCCGACGTCGTCGACCCCCGGTCGGCCGCTGCGACGATGGCGCCACATCGAGCGGTCCGCCGTTGCGGGACCGCGCCACCGAACGGGAACACCCGGCTCGGACCGGGCGGCGCCTCGACGGGCCCCGGGGTTCGGGCCGACGAAACGAGGAGTCCATGCGGCCCACCCCACTCATGCGCTTCCTGCTCGCCGTCCCCCTGGCGCTGGCCCTCGCGGCCACCGCCGCGCCCGCGCAGGCCCTGACCCCGGCCGGCGGCGTGCAGCCCGCCGACCCACCGGCCGTCACCGCCGAGCGGGCGTGCGCACCGGCATCGCCCGCGGCGGCGGACGCACCGACCACGGCCCTGACCACCCCGGACGGCACCGTCGCCGAGGTGCCGTCCGACCTGCGGGGCCCCTGCCTCGCCCTGATCCGCACCGACCTGCCCCCGCTGCGGCGCCTCCAGCCGGACACCGCGCCCCCGGGACTCGGCGCGCGCGACCTCCAGGCCGCCTACAACCTGCCCCGCAACGGCGGCGGGGAACGGACCGTGGCCATCGTGGTGGCCTTCGACGACCGCACCGCCGAGAGCGACCTCGCCGTCTACCGCGAGCAGTACCACCTGCCGCCGTGCACCACCGCCAACGGCTGCTTCCGCAAGATCAACCAGAACGGCGGCAGCACCCCGCCCCCGACCACCGACCCCGGCTGGGTCGTGGAGGCCGCCACCGACCTCGCCTCCGTCAGCGCCACCTGCCCGGACTGCCACATCCTGCTGGTCGAGGCCGACGACGAGCTGCTCCGCAACGAGATCCACGCGGTCGGCCAGGCCTTCCAGCAGAACGCCACGTTCATCTCCATGAGCTTCGGTGCGCCCGAATTCCCCAACCAGACGATCATCGACTCGTTCTTCAACCACCGCGGCATCGCCTTCGTGGCCAGCAGCGGTGACAACGGCTACCCCAACCCGACCTGGCCGGCGGCCTCCCAGTACGTCACCGCCGCCGGCGGCACCAGCCTGCACCGGGTCCGGCCCCCGTTCCCGCCGTTCAACCGCCCGGGCTGGTCCGAGAGCGCCTGGGTCGGCGCCGGTTCCGGCTGCTCCCTCTTCGAGCCGAAGCCGGCCTGGCAGCACGACCCCGGCTGCGCCAACCGCACCATCGCCGACGTCTCCGCCGTCGCCGACCCCGGCACCGGCGTCGCGGTCTACTTCACCGACCCCACCGACGGCGCCGGCTGGCACGTGATCGGCGGCACCAGCGTCGCCGCACCCCTGATCGCCGGCATGTACGCGGTGGCGGGCACACCCGGCGCCAACGACTTCGCCGCCTCCTACCCCTACGCCCACCCCCGGGCCTTCAACGACATCACCACCGGCTCCAACGGATCGTGCGGCGGCTCCTACCTCTGCACCGCCCTCCCCGGCTACGACGGCCCCACCGGCCTCGGCACCCCCCACGGCGTCCGCGGACTGCGCCGCTGACCCTCCGACGAAAAGGCGTGGCGGTGCGGAGGTGAGTTGACCAGGATGACGCCGTGACGATCACCATCCGCACCGCGACCGCCGCCGACGCCGCCCTCCTCGCGCGGCTCAACGACCACGTCCACGCCCTGCACGTCGAACACCGCCCCGACCTCTTCACCCCGTCCCCCGACGCGGCGGCCCACTTCGAGGAGCAGATCACCGCTCCGGCCGTCACCGTCTTCATCGCCGAGGCGGCGGACGGCACACCCGCCGGCTACGCGGTCGCCCGCATCGTCCACTGGCCGGGCAACACCTTCGCCGTCCCCGACGACGTCGTCTACCTCGACCAGCTCTCCGTCTCCCCCACCGCCGCCCGCACCGGCGTCGGCTCCGCCCTCCTCGACGCCGTCCGCGCCCACGGCCGCTCCGCAGGCTGCCGCCGCCTGACCACCGCCGTCTGGCACTTCAACGAGCCGGCCCGCGCCTTCTACGAGTCCGCCGGCCTCAGCCCGATGAACCAGCAGATGGACCAACTGCTCTAGTACTGGAAGAGAACTTCCGGATTGTCCGGCGAGGGGCCGTCCAGCAGCGGACTGTGGATCCCCTTCAGCGTCCGGTCGAAGAACGCTGTCACGTACTCACGCGTGATCACGATTCCACGTTCGGGGTCGAGGGCCGGCGTCGGGAACCCGGCCTGCTCCTCGAGCAGGTCCACGTCGGTGAAGCTGGGGTGGTTGGCGCCGGTGACCGTCAGCCACTTCTTGTAGCCGCCGAGGGCGGCCCAGGTCTGTCCCCACGTGGTGTCGAAGCCGTCGGCCACGTGGGTGTCGGTCTCGCCCAGCATGAGGAACGGGCGGTTGATCTGGCCGGGCACCGGGACCGGGTAGAACTTGCCGTCCATGTTCACCCCGGCCCGTACTCGCGGGTCGGCGATCATCGTGGCGGCGGCCGCCGCTCCGCCGATGGAGTGTCCGGCCATGCCGATCTCGTGCTTGTCGATGAGGTGTGCCAGGGGCCACGCGGTATTGCCGTGCGTCAACTGGTCGATCACGAAGGACACGTCCAGCGCGCGGCCGGCGGTGACCGTGTCCATGTCGAGGTTCGGGTCATCGCAGATCGCGCACGGCGGCGTCCGGCCGTCCGCCAGCGTTTCGCCGCTGTCCCCGTTGGTGTCGCCGACGAGCGCGACGACGTAGCCCTGACTGGCCAGCTCGGTCGCGAGCGAGGTGAGCACCATGCGCGGGTCCCCGAACCCGGGTGAGAGGACCACCAGCGGATACTTGCCGTGTCGCGGCCGAGCGCCGTCGAAGGCGTGAGTGGTGACGCTGGAAACGTTCTGTGGGGTGATGCCGGAGCTCGCCGGTATCTTCGCGCGCTGGATGTGTCCGGCTGCCTCGGCGAGGGTCATGTAAGGGGCCGGAGTCCCGGTCCCGGGGACGGCCGGGTAGACCATCGTGACGGTCAGTCGGCGGGGGCCGGATGACGGCACCCACGGGTCGGGACGGCTCGCGTCGGTGAGGTGGATGACGTCCTCGCCGGCGGCGTAGGGGCCGGTCGGCGCGGGGAGCGCGCCTTGGAAGGACCGCGTGGGCGCGGTGGCCGTGGCCGGTGCGGCGTCGAACGCGTGCGTGGCCACCGGTGTGGCCGACGGTGTGGTCGTGGCGGCGAACCCGGCGCCGGTTCCGGTGACGAGGGCGGCGAGCGCCAGCATCGCGACGGCGTTGACACGGTGATTGCGTTTCATGGGATCGACGCTAGGTTCCGCGGCTCCGCATCGAATCGGCCCGTGGATGTAAACGTTCCGGTGTCGTTCGTAGCCCCGGCGAGGTACCGGAGTCACCCGCCGGGAGTACGTCGTGCGGCGCGGGGTTCCTCGCGCCGGCATCGTCGAGCGCCGACTTCGTCTTGGCCTCCGACGAACACGACGCCGAGCCCTACCGCCGGACCCACGACGGCAGCCCACTCAAAGCCGCATGAACCCCCGAAGGATCAACGCGGCGCTGCACTAGTGACGGTGGTGGTTGTCGGGCTGGCCCGGGTCGCCCGGGTGTTCCAGGCCGGCTACGAGGGTGAGGCGGGCTGCCCGTTCTCGGTCGAGCCAGCGGGTGAAGGCCGCGCGGCGGGTGGCGTCGTGGACGGTGGTGGTGATGTCGGGGGTGGTCGAGTGCTCGGAGATGAGGGTCGCTGTCCAGCGGCCTGCGGTGACTCGTTCTCCTCTCGGGGCCTTGCGCAGGGCGTCGACCAGGGCCAGCGGGAGCGATTCCGGGGCCGCCTCGCACTCACCGTCGGGGAGCGCCAGGCGCCAGACGACGGACGGCGGGCGGGTCGTCATCCGACGGTAGTGGGCCGATTCGTCCTCCGACGGCTCGACGTCCGCCGTGACGGCCTCGTAGACCGCCCGCACGGCGGCGCTGCCTTCGAAGGCCGCTGCCGTGATGGAGCCCAGCTCGACGGCTGCCTGTTGGTCGAGGTGGACGGGCGCCCCACCCGCCACCGCCAGGCCGCGTTCGGCGGCCACTGCCTCGCACAGGGCCTCGGTCAGCATCACCTGGGCGACCCACCTCGTGAGTTGGCGGTCCTCCGGACTACCGGGTCGTGGGAGGGCCGCCGAGCGGGGGCCGGTTCGGAGGGCGGCCAAACGGTGGTCGAGGTTCCTGCGTGACAGCGGGCGGCCGTCGAGGTGGCCGAGAGTCACCGGCGGACCTCCAGGGCGACGGTCGGGCTGTACTGGCAGCGGCCGAACCACATCACCTTGACCACTGCCCAGTAGGCGCCGGCGTCGGCGTCCTCGGGGACGGTGAGGTCGAACGTGGCGGTGGAGGATTGCCCCGCCGGGACGCGGAAGCCCCGGACGGGGGCTGGGATCGCCGCCCAGGTGCCCCAGGGGGAGACCACTTGCAGCTCGCCCCGGATCTCGCTCCGCGTGCGGTTGATGAGGGTCAAGGTGAGGTTCGTCCGGACACCGGGAGTGAGAACGAGGGCCTCGGAAGAGACCGCTACCTCCAGACCCGTGTCCCGGCCGCTCGTCGCCTTCGTGCCCTGGGTGGCCACCCACTCCTCGGGGGCCTCACCGGGGACGGGCAGCAGGTCGGGCAGGTCGCCGACGGCGATCGTCACCACGTCCTCGATCTCCTGGCCGTCGTGCTCCAGCCGCACGGCGGCGAAGTACATGCCCGGCGGGACGTCCGCAGACGGGGTGAGCGTCACCGGGAAGCGCACGTGGCCGCCCGCCTCCAGACGGTACGGGCGGCTGCCGAGGCTCGTCCGCCAGCCCTTCGGCGGCAGGACCACGGCCGTGCCCTCGACCGCAGCGTCGCGGAGGTGCGAGGAGAGGACCGCAGAGACCGACACCTGCTCCCCCACCGTCCGCAGCAGGCCGGGCGAGACGCCCACCGACACCGGCAGGTAGCCGAGCGGTGCCGGGCCCCGGTTGTGCAGCCAGTAGCGGGCGTGAACCGGCTGGGCGGCCTCCGCCTCCGGGCCGAGGGCGGGACCCTCCGGGGGTGACGTGAGGGCGGGGGCCGCCAACAGCGTCACGATCTGCGAGCCGGAGAGGTCGAGGTCGGCCGGGCCCGCCGGCCGTTCCAGCAGGTCCGCCTGCCGCAGCTCGCCCAGGCCCAGCGCGCCGCCGAGCGTCACCGTCCGTCCGAAGCCCGTCGACTCCACCAGACGGACTGCGAGATCCGAACCCGCCGACGCCGCCGACCCGTGCGCGATCGGGTTGCCCGCCGGCTTCAGCGCGCTCAGCAGCACCTCCCGCTGCGGCTCGACGCGCAGCCACGACAGGGTGGACGGCAGCGGGCCTTCCTGGGCGGGCACAACGCGCCCGTACAGCGGGTGGTTGAACTCCTGCCCCTGCGCGGGCAGCGCCTGCGCCCGCCAGTCGCCCGCTCCCCCGACCAGCGCATAGCTGAACTCGTGTGTCCAGTGCTGGAGTTGGAAAGAGGTGCCGTCGGGCACTGTCCGCCGGGGTGGGTCGATCCAGACGCCGGACGGCCAGCCGGTGCAGGAGCGCATCAGCGAGAGGTGCAGTGCGCCGGTCGTGTCCACCGCGAAGCCGGGCAGGCCGTAGCTCAGCAACGCGACTGTGTGGTCGGCCAGTTGGGCGTCCGGATCGTGAACCGGGCAGACGACCTCGATCCGCGCGTCCGCCAGGTCCGCCGCCAGTCCGGCCGGGTCCGTGACGACGAGCGCCGGGAGCGCCCGCAGGTCCCGCAGGTCGGCGCCGGGCCGCCACGCGTCCGCCAGCGGCGCGACCGCCGGCACCCACGCCGCACCGTGCGCCTTGAGCACGCTCGCGTACTCCTCGCCCGCCCGCTCGATCAAATCCCTGGCCACAGAGTTGACTTCCGGGCCGCCCACGACGATCCGGAAGTCCGGCAGGTTGGAGTCCACGTCCAGCCAGCCGTACCGGGCCCAGTCGGCGCCCGAAGTCGTGGCCGTGACGCCGACCCGGGCGAGCGCCACGACGAGATCGCGGACGCCGGCCGCCGAGTCCAGCGCCGGCACGACGACCTCCGCCACGCCCAACGCCCGCTCACCGAGGACCGACCCCGCCGGGTCGCGGAGCACCGCGCGGGCCGTCGCGCCGAGGCCGAACCAGGTGTTGGCCGGGTTGTCGAGCGTCCACGGCGCCTCCGCCGAGTCGACGTCGGGCATCGCGAAGCCCCGCCCGACGACCGCGCCCGCGACCTCGCTGACCGGCAGCGCGCCGGGGAGGTCGACGGGGAAGCGCAGTCGCAGCAAGCGGTCGGCGCCGGAGTGGTCGACCACCCGGGTCCGGCAGTCGACCCGGTCGAGCCCGTGCCACAGCGTGACCGTCTGCTCGTAGCGGACGGCGTCCACGGAGCCCGTGATCACCAGCCGCTCCCCGAGCGGCCCGACCTCCCGCCGGACGACAGCCGCCCCCGTACCAGACCCGACCACCGGCCCCTTGGGCAGCAGGTGCCAGGGGCCCTCGCCGAAGTCGGGGTGCTGCGGGTACTCCTCGTAGACGCGCAGCTCGTTGCCGATCGCGCCGTCGCGGATCAACTCCCGTTCGTGCAGCCGGTCGTAGACCGAGGCGAGACCGCCACCGCGCGCCGGATCCGCCCGAACCCGGTACCGCCCGTTGGCAATCGTCCACCCGTCCTCGGCCGTCCAGGCGTCGACCGGCTCGCCCGACGGCACCAGCCGCCACGTGCGCCACCCCAGCGCGGGAACGTCCGCCGCCAGGAACCGCAGCGTCCCCCGGTCGACGACGCTCGGCACCTCCACACCGAGCGGGTCCAGCACCCGTACCGCGCGAACGTCCGGGGGCAGCCGCACGGCGACCAGATCCGCGCGGTCGAACGAGAGCGTGTTCGTTACGACCACCCCAAAACCGGTTCCCTCAAGGGAGATCCGGGCGGCCAGAGCGTCCAGCGCCGCGTCCCGCACCTCCGCCGCGAGGTCGTGCGCCTCGCGCCAGCCGCCGAGCAGGTCGAGGTACACCTGGTCGGACTCGGAGCCGGTGATGGCATCGTGGTGGGCGCCGTACGCGAGGTGGCGCCACACCTTGTCCATCGCCGCCGACGGGTACCGGCCGAGCCCGTGGACGGATGCCAGCGTGGCGAGCTTCTCGGCGTCCACGGCGGCGACCTCGCCCGCGCGCTGGGCCTGCTTGGTGTCGATGTACGAGACGTCCTTCCCGGTGTACACCGGGTTCATGTCGCGTGTCTGCGGGCTCAATCGGCGTCCCGTGGAGGCCAGTTCGGCCCGGACGGCGTCGAGGAATTCCCTCGGCGTCCCACACACGAAGCGCGGCCACAGGTACTTGGCGGCCCAGGAGCGGTGGATCGCGGTGACCCACTTGTTGGGCGGGGTGTAGTCCGTCCCGACGGGCAGCAGCAGGTTCCGCGTCGCGCCGACGGGCTTGAGCTTGCGGTACAGGTCGTGGACGGCCCGTTCGGCGGTGGCGAGGTCCGGGGAGGAGTCCATCCACCAGCCGGCCGAGTAGTGGTGCGGCATGTAGTGGGTGAGGACGCCGTCGCCGCTCGGGGCGATCCACTCGAACTCGCTCGGGAACTGCATCACCCGGGCGTCGTCCTTGCCCTCGCGGAAGTTCTTCTGGATCGGGCCCCACTGGTGGAACGGCCCGCGCGCCCAGGCGCTGCCGGTGAGCCCGGCCGCGGCGAGGTGCCCGGGGAACTGCGGGTCGTGCCCGAACACGTCCAGCTGCCAGGCGGTTTGCGGATCGCCGCCGAGGATGTCGCGCTGGTAGCCGATGCCGTACACGATGTTGCGGATGGTCGTCTCGGCGCCGGTGAGGTTGGTGTTCGGCTCGTTGTAGGTGCCGCCGACCAGCTCGACCTGGCCGCGTGCCAGCAGCGTCCGGAGCTCCGCCCGCCGCTCGGGGTGCTGGTCGAAGTACGGCTTCAGGTAGTCGACTTCGGCGAGGACGAACTTGTAGACCGGGTCGCGCAGCGCGAGGTCCAGGTGCGCGTCGACGAGCGCGAAGCCGTTGCGCTCCCAGAGCGGGCGGGTGGTCGCGTCGGCGGAGAGCAGTTCCCAGGGGGAGGTGTAGGCGGCCTGGGTGTTCCACCACACCGGGTCGTAGTGGAAGTGCGAGACGAGGAACATCGTCCAGCCGGGCTCGGCGACCTCGACGACGGCCTCGACGACGGCCTCGGCCTCGAAGTCCCCGGCCGTCACGGTGACCGGCAGCCGGGCCCCGACGGCGGCGCCGGTGATCTCCAGCGGGACTTCGACCTCTCCCGTGCCGGCCGCCTCGCCGCGCACGCCGGGACCGCTGACGGCGATCCGGGCGGCGGGGCCGTCGACGGTGACTCGCAGCAACTGGCGCGGGGCGTCCTCGGGGCCCATGAACAGGTCGGTGCTCTCGACGGCGGTGATGGTGACCGGCACGGGGAGGGTCCTTTCCAGTGAGCGGGGGTTACTTGCTCCAGGCCTCGAACTCGTAGATGCGGGCGGCTGGATCGGAGTTCTGCGTGGGCTTGGTGACGACCAGCCGGACGTACCGGGCGGATACGTTCACCCCGTGGGTGGTGACCCCCGCCGTGTTACCGGTGACGTTCGCGACCGTCGTCCACGGGTCGGTGGCGTTGGAGCGCACCTGGATCGAGAAGTCCCGGGTGTTGTAGGAGGCGCTCTCTCCGCCCGCCGACGCGTGCTTGACCACGAACTTCGACAGCTGCTTCGCCGAACCGAGGTCCACCTGGAGCCACTTGGCGGAGGTCAGGGTGCACCACTTGTCGCTCGTGCCGCCGTTCACGCTGCCGTTGACGGCCTTCGCCGGCCCCTCGCCGGCGTTGCACTGGCCGGAGGCGGTGGCGGGCCGGTTGAGCGCGAGGTTGCTGCCGGAGGGCGCGGCCGTCCAGGCCACCGTGGTGGACGCGGCCGCCGAGCGGCCGTACGTCGTCGAGACCGCCTCGACGTCGACCACCGTGCTGTCCTCGCCGCCCGCCCGGTCCAACTTGCCGACGAAATAGGCATCGTTGGGCGTGGCCCCGAGGAACGTCCGGGTGCCGTCGGCGTTGCGCCGGTACACCTCGTAGTGGTGGACGTTTCCGCCGGGCGCCGCCGTCCACGAGAGCCGCAGGGACTGGCTGGCGCCGGCCACCACGTCGCTCGCGCCGAGGACGGTGAGCCCTGCGGGCGCGGCCGGAGCCTCCACCGAGCCGTCGTAGACGGCGAGTCGGCCGATCCGGACGTCGTACGCGGGGTCGGACCCTTCGGCCCGGAGCCCGATCTGGGCGATCGTGCGGCCCGCGTACGGCGACAGGTCGAGGGTGTGGCGCTCCCAGCCCGTACCGGTGTCGGCGCCCACGTCGAGGGTGGTGAAGCTGTCCGGCGCGTCGGTGAAGGAGACTGCGGCCTTGAGCTTGGTCGGGCCGGCGCCCGGAGTCTTCACGACCATCGACAGCCGCGTGTCCGCCGCGACGGGCAGGCTGGTCTGGTAGAGCCGCACGGTGTTGGCGGAGTCGAGCGTGCCGGTGAGGCGCAGCGAGGAGCCGCCCTGGTAGGCGTCGGTGAAGTCGACGGACGGGGTGAGCCTGCTGCCGTCGGAGTCGACGACCCAGCGGTAGGTGGGCGGGACGTCCTGGAGGGAGAGGTTGTTCCAGCCGCCGGTGGCCACGCGGGTGCCGCCGGCGTTGTAGAAGTCCCCTTGCCCGGTGTCGAAGTTGGTGACGAACGGCTTGGCCGTGACGGGCGAGGACTCGGCGACGTAACTGGCGAGGCCGGGCCAGGAGTCGGACAGGTTGGTGTTGGAGGGGTCGGCGTTGGCGCCGACCCAGTAGCGGGAGTCCTTGGCGTAGAAGTCGTTGCGGTCGGTGGCCGACTTCCAGGTCCACTCGGGCCGGTAGAGGCCGAGCGAGGTGGTGTGCGGCTGCCCTGCGGGGAAGAGCGTGTTCCAGTCGACGCTCGTGTTGGAGCCGTTGGCCTCGGTGTCGATGCCGGAGTAGAGCTCGTACTCGCTGCGGCCGAGTTGCCGGGCCAGCGTGCGGGAGGAGTCCAGACCCGACGGCGTCCAGCCGAAGTTGAGGAACATCGAGTCCGAGGTGCGCTTCGAACCATCTTGCAGGAACGGCGAGTTCGCGGTGGTGAGCGCATTCTGCCAGTCGACGGCGCCGGAGGTGGTCATGGCGTCGTACCACATGAAGTCGGTGCCGCCGCTGCGCGCCTTGGTGTACTGCATGAGGTCGCGCAACTGCCCGGCGAGGGCCTGATCGCCGCCGCCCGTCTCCTGGTTGATGAACCAGCCGTCGAAGCCGTAGTACTGGGCGGCCTGGACGAGCTTGTCGGCGACGGGGTAGCGGTCGCCGGATTTCTGGACGAAGTCGCGTACCCACTGCAGTTGGCCGCCGTAGGCCGCGGGCGGGAAGAAGACGGTGCCGTAGACCTTGACGCCGTTGCGGTGGGCCGCGTCGATGACGGTCGGGTTGGGGGCGAGGATGAGACCTTCACCCGCCGAGCCGCCCCAGAAGACGAGCTTGTCGACGTACTGCCAGTAGCCGAAGGCGTAGTAGTTGGGGTCGGCGGAGCCCTGGGAGGGGTTGTTCGAGGTGGGGGCGAAGGAGACCAGGGAGGCTATCTTCCCTTCCCCCGCACGGGCGTTGGGGTTGGCCGCGAGGGACGGGTCGCTGGTGCGCGGCTGGAGGGGGACGCGGGAGCGGTTGAAGCGGGCGTCGGGGTCGGTGGACGGGTCCCAGGTGAGGATGGTGCCGGGGTACCAGTACGACGCGTAGGGCTGGCTGCCGGCCGCGGCGGCCTTCACGGCCGGGGATGCGGCGGCCGGGGGTGCGGCGGGCGAGGCGTGGGCGGCGGGCACGACGCCCAGCGCGGCGGCGGCGAGCGCGGCACTGAGCAGCAGGGGGAGACGTCTGGACATGCGCTGACTCCGATCGAGCGGAGGAGGGGCGCGGGCCCACCGGCGCGGCGGGCCCGGGTGCATGCGGGCGTGACGATGCGCATCGGAGGAGGCGCCGGCGATCGGCTGACGGTACGCAATCAACGGGCAGGGTGCCGGACCCCCTCGGCGCAGCGAGGCTAAACCGGTTCAGAACCGCTGTCAACGACCCGCGCAACAACCGCCCCCACGGGTGAAACGGCCGCGGCCCCGGGCGGCGCCGTCGACTCCCGGACGGTCAGCCGCGGCGTCGGCATCTGGAGGTCCCGCCCGGGCCCGGCCCCGTCCAGGGCGTCCAGCAGGCTGCGCGCCACCTGCTCGCCGAGGGCGAAGGTGTCCCGGCTGAGCGCGGTGAGCGGCGGGTGGACGATCCGGGCGAGCACCGAGTCGTCGAAGGAGACGATCGACAGCTCGCCGGGCACCGCGACCCCCATCTCCCCCGCGACGCCCAGGCCGGCCACCGCCATCACGTCGCTGTCGTAGACGATCGCGGTGGGCCGCCGGGCGCGCGAGAGCAGCGTGCGGGTGGCCGCGGCGCCCTCGGCGTCGCTGAAGTCGGTCGGCACCGAGACCGCCTCCTCCAGCCCGAGCCGGCGCGAGGCGTCGCGCAGCGCGCGGATCCGCCGCTGGGTGTGCTGGAAGTGCGGGAGCCCGGCGAGGTGGGCGATCCTGCGGTGCCCGATGGCGGCCAGGTAGTCGACGATGGAGAGCATCGCCTCCCGGTCGTCGGCCCAGATCCGCAGCCGGCCGCCGCCCTTGCCGGGCCCGCCCAGGACGACCGCGGGCAGCCCGAGTTCGTCCAGTACGGGCAGCCGCGGGTCGCGGGTCTGCAGGTCGACGACGATGAAGCCGTCGACGCGGTGCTCGGAGGCCCAGCGCCGGTAGACCCCGATCTCGGCGGCGGTGTCCTCGACGACCATCAGGTGCAGCGCGACCGAGCTGGCCGAGAGCACCGCCTGGAGCCCGGAGAGCAGCTGGCTGAAGAACGGCTCGACCCCGATGGTGCGGGCGGGCCGGGCGATCACGAGGCCGACGGCGTCGGCCCGGGCGCCGCCGAGGGCGCGGGCGGCGCTGTGCGGCCGCCAGTTCATCTCCTCGGCGACCCGCAGGATCCGGGCCCTGGTCGCCTCGCTCACGCCGGGTCGCCCGTTGAGCGCGAAGGACACCGCGCCCTTGGAGACACCGGCCTGTCGGGCGATGTCGGCGATCGTCGGTCTGCCCACGGGACCCGACTCCTCTCGTCAACTTCACTCGGCCATGAGGGGCCAAGCTTGCAGGTAGCGCCCAACTGGCTGTTGGGTGGACTCCCACGTCCAGCCTCCGCACCCTATGGTGCGGGGGCAGGGGCGGATGACCGCCGCCCCGCGTTCCACGCAGCCTCTGCCCGGTGGGCGATGTTGCGGGAAGCGTTCCGGTCGGCGTGCGCAACGACGCCGCACGACCGGCATGCGAAGGCGGCCTGATCAGGCCGGTTCCTACGGTCTGTGTAGTGGCACACGGAGCATTCCTGGCTGGTGTATGCCGGGTCGACGTACACCACCGGGACGCCGGCCCGTTTGGCCTTGTAGGCGACGAAGGCGCCGAGTTGGGCAAAGGCCCAGGAGTGCAGCGTAACCCGTTGGGGCTTGCGGAGCCGTGCCCGCTGCCGAATACCGGATAGGTCTTCCAGTCCGATTCCGGCAGTGGTGCGTTCAGCCTCGGTCACGATGCGCTTGGAGATACAGTGGTTGACGTCCCTGGCGCGGCGGGACTCCTTACGGGAGAGCCGCTTCAACACCCGCTTGGCTGACTTGGTGCCCTTCGTCTGAAGCTTGGCCCGCAGGTCCTGCATGCGCTTGCGGTGCCGGTTCAGGCCGCGTCCGGCGGCACGGTAACCGATGCTGGTGGTGGCGATGTTGGTGATACCGAGGTCCACGCCGATCCATCCGGTCGGCTCGAACGCCTCAGCCTCGGCTACGTTGCAGGCTGCCATCAGGTAGAACGCGCCATCGCGCGCCACCAAATCGGTTTCGCCCTTACGGTGCTCACGGAGCATCGCAAGGACCTCTGCGGAGCACGCGAAGGGGATGCTCTTCACGCGGCCAGCGGTGGTCCAGATGCTCACCGTCCGATCATCCAGCCGCCAGGACAGGCAGCGGTCGTCGTATGCCTGAGCGGCATCGGGGCGGAAACTGATCGGTTTGGACTCGGCGCGTTCGCGTCGCTTGTCGCCGGGCCCGCCGAGATTCCCGGCGCGGATGTTCGCCGCCAGGGTGGCATAGGCGTCGGCGACCTTGCGTATGACATGCAGCGCGGGCTGCGCGGACAGCCCGGCACCCTTCAGCTTGAGGTAGGCCGCGCTTTGCAAGGCCCTCCGGGACTGCTCCCCCGTACGAAAAGCCAGCTCGGAGACACGGTTGGCCTCTCGGTTGCACGTGGACAGGGTGTCGCGCAGTGCCGTCGCCACATCCGGCGACGGCATCAGCTTGACCTGAACTGCCGTCAACACTGGGTAACCGTAACATGCTTCTGCGTCACTCCAGCGGGTCTCAACCCAGCGCACAGCGAGGGCACAGCACTGCCTACACCTTGCACGCGGACTTTTGGCGCCACCCCCAGCCGCTAGCTCATATTGACAGCCGAGTTAGGTCGGAGCATAGTCCCTGAAATAGCTAGACCGGTTTAGCAAATGAGGTTTCAGGAAGACGGCACACCAGCCGGCGCAATCCCACCTACCCAGGACCGGGAGACCCTCAATGCGAAGAATCTGGGCGGCACTGACGACAACCGCGGTCACCGCCGCCGCACTCACGGGGTGCGGTCTCGGCTCCGGCGACAGCAAGAACGGCGACAGCGTGGCCAGCGCGGCCGCGACCGGCGAGGTCAAGGGCAAGGTCTCGCTCCAGACCTGGGCGCTCAAGCCGAAGTTCACCGACTACATGCAGGGCGTGATCGACGGCTTCAAGAAGAAGTACCCGGGCGTCGAGGTCGACTGGCTGGACCAGCCCGGCGACGGCTACTCCAACAAGGTGCTCAGCCAGGCCGCCGCGGGCGACCTCCCCGACGTGGTCAACCTCCCGCCGGACTTCGCCCTCCCCCTGGCGAAGAAGGACCTCCTCCTCGACGTCTCCAAGGCCGACCCGAAGCTCGCCGACGAGTACGTCAGCGGCGGCGTCGACGCCTACCGCTTCGCCGGCCAGGACGGCGTCTACGGCTACCCCTGGTACCTCAACACGGATGTGAACTACTGGAGTTCTGACCTCCTCAGCCAGAACGGCCTGGACCCGAAGAAGCTCCCCGCCAACCTGGACGAACTCATCGCCCAGGCCCGCGTCATGAAGGACAGGTCCGGCGGCAAGGCCTACCTGATGAGCCGCAAGCCGGGCATCGGCGACCTCTACAACGCCGGCGTGAAGATCATGGCCGACGACGGCAAGTCCTTCACCTTCAACACCCCCGAAGCCGCCGCACTGCTCGACAAGTACCGCGACGCCTTCAAGGAGGGCCTGCTGCCCAACGACGTCCTCACCAACACCTACGCGGGCAACAGCAAGCTCTTCAACTCCGGCACCGCGGCCTGGACCACCGCCGGCGCCAACTACATCACCTCGCTCGCCACCGACAACCCGACGCTCGCCCCCAAGGTCGTCCCGTCCGCCGCGTTCAACACGCCGCCGCTGTACGTCCAGGGCGTGTCCATCCCGAAGAGCACCAAGAACCCGGCCGCCGCGGTGGCCCTGGCCCGCTGGCTCACCAGCCCCGAGAACCAGGCCGGGCTGGCCCACCTGACCAGCGTCTTCCCGTCCACCAAGGCCTCCGCCGACGACCCGTTCTTCAGCAAGGGCGACGGCACCAACGCGGGCGACGCCAAGGTGATCGCCTTCGCCTCGCTCGCCAAGGCGAAGCTCATCCAGCCCGTCGTGATCGACGACGCGATGAGCACGGTCGTCAACCAGCAGATCGCCCTGGCGATCAGCGGCCAGGCGAGCTCCAAGCAGGCGCTCGACTCCGCGGTCCAGCAGTGCGACAAGCTGCTCAAGGGCTGATCCCGCGGGCCCGGACGGCGGGCGCCCCCACCCCGCCGCTCCCGGGAACGACCGCACCGCCCCCAGGCCCCAGGAAGGCACTCCGCATGACCCACCGGCGCTGGTTCACACCCTGGCTGCTCGCCGGGCCCGCGATACTCTGGCTGGCCGTCTTCAACCTGTGGCCGGCCGTCAACACGGTGATCCTGTCCTTCACCAACGCCAAGCCGCTGGGCGGCGGCACGTTCACCGGCCTGGAGAACTACGGACGCCTCCTGGACGACGAACAGCTGGCCGACGCCCTGGTCAACAGCATCGTCTTCATGCTGGTCTGCCTGCCCCTCCTGACGGTCCTGCCGCTATTACTCGCCCTCCTCGTCCAGCGGAAGGTCCCCGGCATCACCTTCTTCCGCACCGCCTTCTACACGCCCGTCATCGCCTCCGCCGTCGTCGTCGCACTGATCTGGGGCTGGGTGCTGGACGACCGCGGCCTCGTCAACGGCGTCCTCCAGCAGAGCGGACTCACCGACACCCCGGTCACCTTCCTCACCGACCGCTGGCTCCTGCTCTTCAGCGCCATCGCCCTGACCACGTGGAAGGGCCTCGGCTACTACATGGTCATCTACCTGTCCGCCCTCGCCAACGTGCCGCGCGAGCTGCACGAGGCCGCCGCCGTCGACGGCGCGAGCCCGCTGCGCCGGCTGTGGCACGTCACGCTCCCGGGCGTGCGGCCGACGATGATGCTCGTCTCCGTACTCATCTCGGTCAGCTCCCTGCGCGTCTTCTCCGAGCTGTACGTGCTCTCCAACGGCCAGGGCGGCCCCGGCGGCCGGGACATGTCCGTGGTGATGCTCATCCAGATGTACAGCCGCGGGTTCACCGGCCACCTCGGCTACGCCTCCGCGCTCAGCCTGCTGCTGTTCGTCATCACGCTCGGCCCGATGCTGCTCCTGACGCGCCTGAACCGGAAGGCGGACTGAACCCGATGGCGACCCGACGCTCCAGGGCCTTCAACACCCCCACCCCCGCGCGGACGGCGGCACGCTACGCACTCCTCGTCCTCGTACTGCTCCTCGTCATCGGCCCGTTCCTGTGGCAGCTGTCCACGTCCCTCAAGGGCCCGGGCGAGGACGTGTACACCCGGACGCCGGACTTCCTGCCCGAGGACCTGACCTTCGGCAACTACGGGAAGGTCGCCGACACCATCCCGGTGTGGACCTACGCCCTCAACTCCGTGATCGTGGCCGCGATCTGCATCGCGGGCAACGTCGCCGGCTGCACCCTCGCCGGCTACGCGCTCGCCCGGCTGCGGTTCCGCGGCGCCAAGCTCGTGTTCGGCCTGTTCCTCGCCACGCTCGTGCTGCCCGGCGAGGTCACGATCGTCTCCCAGTACGTGCTCGTGCGCAGCCTCGGCCTGGCCGACAGCCTGGTCGGCGTGGCGCTGCCCGGCGCGCTCGCGATGCTCAACGTGCTGCTGATGCGGACGGCGTTCGCCGCCGTGCCCGCCGAACTCGACCAGGCCGCCCTGGTCGACGGCGCCACCGTGTGGCAGCGGCTGTGGCACATCGGCCTGCCGAACGTGCGCGGCATGCTCAGCGTGATCGTCATCTTCACGTTCATCGGCGCCTGGGACGACTTCCTGTGGCCGCTGATCGTGCTCAACGACCCGCAGAAGTACACGCTCACCGTCGGACTCCAGTACCTCAACGGCACGTTCTCCGCGAACCCCCGGCTGATCGCGGCCGGCACGATGATCGCCTTCCTGCCGATCGTCCTGGTGTTCGCCGCCTGCCAGCGCTTCTTCTTCAAGGGCGTGGAAGAGGGAGCCGTCAAAGGCTGATCCCCACCGTCCCGTCTACTCGTTGAGGATCCATGACCACCGCTCCGCACGTCCCCCGCTTCGGCGTCAACTACACCCCCACCACGGGGTGGTTCCACCACTGGCTCGACTTCGACCTCGACGCCGTCCGCGCCGACCTCGACTCGGTCGCCGCGCTCGGCCTCGACCACGTCCGGGTGTTCCCGCTCTGGCCGCTCTTCCAGCCCAACCGCACGCTGATCCGCCCGCGGGCCGTCGAGCAGCTCGCCGCGCTCGTGGACGCCGCCGGGGAGCGCGGGCTCGACGTCGCCGTGGACGGCCTCCAGGGCCACCTCTCCAGCTTCGACTTCCTGCCCTCCTGGACCCGGACCTGGCACCGGCGGAACGTCTTCACCGACCCCGACGTCCTCGACGGCCAGGCCGCCTACCTGCGCACCCTCGCCGAGGCACTGCGCGAGAAGTCCAACTTCCTCGGCCTGACGCTCGGCAACGAGATCAACCAGTTCGCCGGCGACCCGCACCCCGACCCCGACCGGATCACCCCCGGGCAGGCCGACGCGTGGCTGCGCCGCATGCTCGCCGCGTGCGAGGCGGGCGCGCCCGGCCGGCTCCACCTGCACGCCTCCTACGACGCCGCCCACTACCTCGACGGGCACCCGTTCACGCCGTGGCACTCGGCGCGGATCGGCGCGGCGACGGCCGTGCACTCGTGGGTGTTCAACGGCACCGCCCAACGCTACGGCGCCGCGTCCACCGCGACCGCGCAGCACGCCGCCTACCTGGTCGAGCTCGCCAAGGCGTGGGCGGACGACCCGGCGCGCCCGGTCTGGCTCCAGGAGGTCGGCGCCCCCGCCCCGCACATCGCCCCGGAGGACGCAGCGCGCTTCACCGGCGCGACCGTCGAGGCCGTCCTGGACTGCCCGGACCTGTGGGGCGTCACCTGGTGGTGCTCGCACGACGTCGACCGCTCGCTCGCCGACTTCCCCGAACTCGAGTACAGCCTCGGCCTGTTGACCACCGACCGGAAGGTCAAACCGGCCGGCGCCCGGCTCGCCGAGGCCGCCGCCGAGGCGCGCCGCGCATGGCAGCCGCCCAAGCCGCGGACGACGGCGGTGGTGATCGCCGCCGGCGACGAGGTCACGGCGCCGAAGCGCTCGGTCTGCGGGCCCGGCGGCGCGGTCTTCGAGGCGTTCATGCGCCTCACCGAGGCGGGCGCCCGTCCGACCACCGTCCTCGCCGAGCACGCCGAGGACCGCGCGCACCTGGCCGCACGCGGAATCACCGAGGTGGTCCACCCCGACGACGTACGTTCTCTCTGAGCCGTTCCCCCAGCCAAGCAACGGAGCCGCCGACATGCACGATGACCGCACCCTGGTCGAGTCCCGCCTCAAGCGCGTCCTCGACGAGCGCATCCGCCCCGCCGTGTACCCCGAGTCCGTCCCGCTGACCGTCGGCATCTGGACGGCGCCCGGCGAGCCCGTCCCGGTCGCCGAGGGCCTGGCGGCGCCGCGCTCCCCGATCGCGGTCGGCGACGCCTGGGGCGCGCCGTGGGGCACCAGCTGGCTCACCGTGACCGGCACGGTGCCGCAGGCGTGGGCCGGGCGGACGGTCGAGGCGCTGATCGACCTCGGCTTCGACGCCAACATGCCCGGATTCCAGTGCGAGGGCCTCGTCTACCGCCCGGACGGCACGCCGGTGAAGGGCCTCAACCCGCAGAACCAGTGGGTGCGCGCGGCCTCCCCGGCAGTCGGCGGCGAACCGGTCCTCCTGCACGTGGAAGCGGCGTCCAACCCGGTCATCCTCGACTACCACCCGTTCCTGCCGACCGAGTTGGGCGACAAGGAGACAGCCGGCACCGAACCCCAGTACAAGCTCACCCGGATGGACCTCGCCGTCTTCGACGAGACGGTGTGGCAGCTGGTGATCGACCTGGAGGTCCTCGGCGAACTGATGGCCGAACTGCCGGTCGAGAGCGCCCGCCGCTGGGAGATCCTGCGCGCCGTGGAACGAGCACTGGACGCGATCGACCTGCAGAACGTCAACAAAACTGCCCCACAAGCCCGTTCGGCGCTGAACACCGTACTCTCCACCCCCGCGGCCCCATCCGCCCACCGGATCAGTGCGATCGGCCACGCCCACATCGACTCGGCCTGGCTGTGGCCGCTGCGGGAGACGGTCCGGAAGGTGGCCCGCACCACCGCCAACATGACGGCGCTGTTGGAGGACGAGCCCGACTTCCTCTACACCATGTCCCAGGCGCAGCAGTTCGCGTGGATCAAGGAGCACCGCCCCGAGGTGTACGCACGCGTGCGCAAGGCCGTGGCCGACGGGCGGTTCGTACCGGCCGGCGGCATGTGGGTGGAGTCGGACACCAACATGCCGAGCTCGGAGGCGATGGCACGTCAATTCGTCCACGGGAAACGCTTCTTCCTGGACGAGTTCGGGGTGGAGAACCACGAGGCCTGGCTGCCCGACACGTTCGGCTTCACCGGCGGCCTGCCGCAGATCATCCGCAACGCGGGCTCCAAGTGGCTGCTGACGCAGAAGATCTCGTGGAGCCAGGTCAACACGTTCCCGCACCACACGTTCCTGTGGGAGGGGATCGACGGGACGAGGATCTTCACCCACTTCCCGCCCGTGGACACCTACAACTGCTCGATGAAGGGCAGCGAAATCGCCCACGCCGCCCGCAACTTCAAGGACAAGGGGGTGGCCAGGCACTCGCTCGCGCCGACCGGCTGGGGCGACGGCGGTGGCGGCACGACGCGCGAGATGGTCGCCAAGGCCGCGCGGCTGAAGGACCTGGAGGGCTCGGCGACGGTCCGCTGGGAGCGGCCGGCCGAGTTCTTCGCGAAGGCCGAGGCCGAGTACCCGAGCCCGCCGGTGTGGGTCGGCGAGCTGTACCTGGAGCTGCACCGGGCCACGCTCACCAGCCAGGCGAAGACCAAGCAGGGCAACCGGCGCAGCGAGAACCTCCTGCGCGAAGCCGAACTCTGGTGCACCACCGCGACGTTGCGGACCGGAGCCGCCTACCCCTACGAGGAGCTGGACCGGATCTGGAAGACGGTGCTGCTGCACCAGTTCCACGACATCCTGCCCGGCTCGTCGATCGCCTGGGTGCACCGCGAGGCCGAGGCGACGTACGCGGCGCTGGCCACCGAACTGGAAGCACTCATCGGCCGCGCCCAGCAGGCCCTCGCCGGTGACGCCGGCGGCGCACACGACCTCGTCTTCAACGCGGCACCGCACGAACGCTCCTCGGTGCCCGCAGGCGGAGCGGCAGCAACACCGACCACGCCCGGCAACTGCACCGCAACCGAGCGCCCCGAAGGCGGATTCACCCTCCACAACGGCCTGCTGGACGTCGTCGTCGACACCGAAGGCCTGATCACCTCCGTCACCGAGGTGGCGAGCGGCCGCGAGACCGTCGCCCCCGGCACGAGGGCCAACCTGCTCCAACTGCACCCCGACTTCCCCAACATGTGGGACGCGTGGGACGTCGACCAGTTCTACCGCAACACCGGAACGGACCTCACCGACGTCGACGCGATCACCGCCACCACCCACCCGGACCGGGCGAGCGTCCGGATCGAGCGCTCCTTCGGCTCGTCCCGCGTCGTCCAGACGCTCACGCTGCGGGCGGGCGAGCAGCGCCTCGACATCGACACCGAGGTCGACTGGCACGAGACCGAGAAGTTCCTCAAGGCCGCCTTCCCGCTCGACCTCCACACCGAGCGCTACGCGGCCGAGACCCAGTTCGGCCACCTCTACCGCCCGACCCACACCAACACCAGCTGGGAGGCCGCGAAGTTCGAGGCCTGCAACCACCGCTTCGTCCACCTCGACGAACCCGGGTGGGGCGTCGCCCTCGTCACCGCGTCGACCTACGGCCACGATGTCACCCGGACCGTGCGCGACACCGACGGCGGGACGACCACCACCGTCCGCTTCTCGCTGCTGCGCGCCCCGCGCTTCCCCGACCCCAAGACCGACCAGGGCCTGCACCGCTTCCACCACGCCCTCGTCCCCGGCGCCACGATCGCCGACGCCGTCCGCGAGGGCTACCGCATCGGCCTCCCCGAACGACGGGTCACCGGCAGCGAGGAGACGGTGGCCCCCCTGCTGACGGTCGACAACGACGCCATCGTCGTGAGCGCCGTCAAACTGGCCGACGACCGCAGCGGCGACCTGATCGTCCGCGTCTACGAGGCGAACGGAGGCCGAGCGAGGGGCCGTCTGACCACGTCGTTCCCCCTGGCCGAAGCCCAGCCGTGCGACCTGCTGGAACGCCCGTGGGAGGGCACCCGGGGAGACGTGACACTGACCGAGGGCGCAGTAGACCTGACCCTCCGCCCATTCGAACTGGTCACCGTGCGCCTGAGCACACAAGGCTGACAGACCGCACCCCCACCCCCACCAATGCACCCCCTCAACCCCACCCCCCACCCCCTCAACCCCCCACCCCATACCGACCCACCCCCCTCAACCACCCCCCTCCCCCAAACCCACCCAAGGCGAGAGGGAGCGCTGCGGGAGGGGGTGGCGGAGGGGGTGGCCGCGGAGAGGGGCGTGACGGGTGATTTTCAGACTGCCAACGGCGAGAACACCC